>CAMAPG010000174.1 GCA_945859965.1 Opitutus sp. GAS368
GCAGCCGGCGGGTGACGGCGGAGATGGCCGATTGCACGTCGAGCGCCGCACCGTCGATGGAGCGGTCGAGATTGAATTGCAGCGTGATCGACGTGCTGCCGAGCGAACTCGTCGAGGTCATCGAGTCGATGCCGGCAATGGTGGCCAACTGCTGCTCAAGCGGCGTGGCCACCGACGAGGCCATGGTCTCAGGGCTGGCCCCGGGCAGACTGGCGGAAATACTGATGGTGGGGAAATCGACGTTGGGCAGATCGCTGACCGGTAGAAAACGGTAGGCCATCACACCGAAAATCGTGACGGCGGCCGTCACGAGCGTCGTCATGACTGGCCGCCGGATAAAAAACTCCGGGATGCTCATTTGGCTTTGCCCTTTCCCTTGCCCTTGGCGGGCGCGGGGCTGGTCTCGGACGAGGGCTGTTTGATATCTACTGGCTTGCCGGAGAGGACGCGAAGCTGGCCGTCGATGACGATGGTTTCGCCTTCGGCCAGCCCTTGGGTGACCACGGCATCCTCGCCCACAGTGCGCTCAACCGTGATACTGCGGAACTCGGCGGTTTTGTCCGCCTTGACGACAAAAACGTGCTGGCCCTTCTGGTCGTTCTGGATCGCGGAGGCGGGCACGACCAGCACTTCGGGCGAGCTCAGGGTGATGCGTACGCTCACAAACTGGCCGGGCCACAAACGATGGGCCTCATTGGTAAAAGTCGCTTTCAGCTTCAAGGTGCCGGTGGTGGCATCGACGTTGTTGTCGAGAAAGGTGAGCTCGCCCTTTTCGGTGAACTCGGTTGAACCGGAAGGCCGGCCGGCGACGAAGATCTTCCCGGCGGCCCGGTAACGGCTAAAATCGCCCAGAAATTGCTGGGGGACGCTGAACGTGGCGTAGATCGGAGTCAGTTGATTGATGACGACCAGGACGACATTGGCATCGCTGGCGCGGACCAGATCGCCCTCGTGGGCTCCCAAATTGCCGGTGCGGCCGGAAATGGGGGCGCGGATGACACAGTACTCGAGCTGAAGTTTGGCAATTTCCATCGCCGCTTCGCTGGCCGCGAGCGCGGCGCGCAGGGTCCGTTCATTATCCAGGATGGTGCGAAATTCTTCCTGCGAAATCATCGCGTTCGCATTCAAGGCCCGGTACCGCTCGACTTGGGATTGCGCATTCTCGAACTGGACGCGGTTTTTTTGCAGATCGGCCTCGGCCGAACGCAGGGCATTTTGCGAAGGCCGCGGATCGATCTCCATCAGAAGGTCGCCGGCCTTCACCTCCTGGCCTTCCTGAAACATGATTTTCTGCAGTGTACCAGTGACTTGTGAACGAATCGAGGCGGTGCGGATAGGCTCAACCGCACCGATGGCATCGACGGTCAGGGGGACTACCTTGCGTTGCACCTTGCCCACATAAACCGGGGCCGCGCCACCGGCGCCGCGACCCCGGCTGCCTGATTTGGACTTATCGCCACAGCCCACAAGGGCGACAAGCAGGGTGAGGACAGTAATTCGAACCCAGAAGCCACGGGACTGAGCCGAAAAGAAGGTGAGGATCATAAAACGATAAGAAGTAAAAATAACCGGAATAGCTTGCCCGCTTGACGCGCGGACAGGGTAAAAGATGCGCAGCAGATCGGATTCGGAAACAGGGGTCAGAGCATGCGGGAGAAGCGTCTCCGTCCCGATTTCACCTTTTCCTTGCTAGCAGAGGGCCGGGGCTTTTCTCTCGGGGGCATTTTGTCCCATGAAAATCCTCGTTGCCGATAAAATATCACCCAAAGGAGTCGCCTATCTACGTCAGCAGCCAGGCTTCGAAGTCATTGAGGCATACGGCTCCTCTCCGGAAAAAATCCTGGAGCTGGTCAAGGACGTGCATGCGATCGCGGTCCGTTCGGAAACGAAGATCACGGCGGAGGTTTTTGCGGCGGCCCCCCTCCTCAAGGTGGTGGGACGCGCCGGGGTCGGTGTCGATAACGTCGATGTCGAAGCTGCCACAGAGCGCGGGGTTGTCGTAATGAACACGCCGTCCGGCAATACGATCGCGACGGCTGAGCTCACCTTCACCCACATGCTGTGTGGAGCACGTCCGGTGCCCCAGGCCGCGGCTTCGATGAAGGCCGGCCAATGGGATCGCAAGAGCTTCTCGGGCATCGAACTTTTCCGCAAAACCCTTGGCGTGGTCGGTCTCGGCCGCATTGGCGGCGAGGTGGCGAAGCGCGCCCAGGCTTTCGGCATGCGCGTACTCGCGTATGACCCTTACCTCGCGCCCAGCCGGGCCAAGGCCATGCAGATCGAGGGCGTGTCGCTCGATGAGCTGCTAAAGCAGTCCGACTACATCACCGTCCACATGCCGCTGACGGACGACACCCATTACATGATCGACGAAGCGGCGTTCGAGAAGTGCAAGAAGGGCGTCCGGATTTTCAACTGTGCGCGCGGCGGGATCATCAAGGAAACCGCCCTCATCGCCGCTGTAAAATCCGGCAAGGTCGCCGCCGCCGGTCTCGATGTGTATGAAGACGAGCCTTTGGCCGCGGACAGCGAGCTTCGCAAGCTGCCTACGGTCATTCTCACTCCTCACTTGGGAGCTTCGACGGCCGAGGCGCAGGAATCGGTCGGCATTGAGATCGCCGAGCAGATCAAGGACGTGCTGGCGGGTGGCATCATTCGCAACGCCGTCAACATGCCGTCGATCGACGCCGCGGCGCTGAGCATTCTGGGACCCTATCTCGACCTCGGCACCAAGCTGGGTACGCTGGTGCAGCAAATCGCCCCCGCGCAGATCGCCACCCTCCGCATCACGTACTGGGGCAAGATGGCGGATCTCGATGCGAATTCCGTCACCCGTTCGATTCAGCGCGGTTTCCTGCGCCGCATCAGCGGCGACGAGGTGAACTTCGTCAATGCCCCCGTGATGCTTGAACGGCTCGGGGTGAAAGTTGAAGTCATCAAGTCCACCGACAACGTCGACTACAGCGAATTAATGCGGGTCGAAGCGGTCACGCCCGATGGCAAAACGCATACCGCGGCCGGCACGCTGACGGGCAAGACCAACCAACCGCGGATCGTCGAGATCAACGGCCGTGAGGTCGAGGTCGCGGCGGATGGCAAGCTGCTCATTCTCGAAAACCTGGACCAGCCCGGCATGGTCGGCGAAATCGGCACGATCCTCGGCAAGGACAAGGTCAACATTGCCGACATGTCGCTGAGCCGGCTCACCCCGGGCGGGACCGCCTACATGGTGGTGCGCGTCGATACCGAGCCGAGCGAGGCTGCGCGCGAAATCATCAAAAAGAATCCGGCGATCAAGCAGGCCAAGTTTGTGCAATTGTGAACGGTCTTCCTTCCAGTTCGCAGGATAGACGGAATCCCCGCCCGGCCGCGAAGGCCCGGGCGGGGTGGGCTGGCTGATCATGCTCACGACGCTCCTCATCGTTGCGTTGGTTGGGTATTTGTTGGGAGCGATTCCGTTCGGCTACCTGGTGGCGCGGGCGTACAAGGTGAACATCTTCGAGGTGGGCAGCAAAAGCCCCGGCGCGACCAATGTCCGGCGGGTGCTGGGCAAGGGGCCGGGCAACTTGGTATTTACGCTCGATGCAATCAAAGGTGCTGTCGCGGCTTCGCCGTGGGCCGCATGCGTTCTGGGATCTTTACCGAGGTCGGATGGCGGGAATTGGTTTCTCCAACTCCAGGTGCTCGGACTCATTGCGGCTTTGGTCGGGCACTCTTTTTCCTGCTTCACGCGTTTCCGGGGCGGCAAGGGAGTGGCCACCGGGGCCGGCGGCCTGCTCGTGCTGATGCCGGTGGTGGTCGCCATCGCCGTGGCCGCGTGGATCGCGACCTTTTATTCCACCGGCTACGTTTCGCTAGCGTCGATCGTCAGCGTCCTGGTGTTGCCCGTGGCCGCCTATTTTCTCCACCTGCCTCCCTTGCTCATCGCCCTGGCCGGATTGGTGACCTTCTTTGTCATCCTGCGGCACCGGGCGAATATTTCGCGTTTGTGTGCCGGGACGGAAAACAAGTTCGGCAAAAAGCCGGACCAGAAGAAAGCCAGTGAGCCATGAGTCAAAAACGAGTGATCAAAATCGGTCTTTGCGGCCTCGGAACGGTGGGACAAGGGGTTTGGAAACACCTTTCCGCCCATCGTGCCCGCCTGGAAGCCCGGCTGGGGGTTAAACTCGAACTGCACCGCGTGTCCGTACGCGACTTGAAAAAGCAGCGCGCGGTCAAGGTGCCGGCGGCCAAGCTGACGACCGACTCGCTCGCGATTGCGAACGATCCGGAGATCGACATCGTTTGTGAACTGATCGGCGGCACCGGTCTGGCCCGCGAAGTGACGCTCGCGGCCCTTGCCCGTGGCAAAATCGTGGTTTCCGCCAACAAGGCGCTGCTCTGCAAGCATGGCGCCGAGATCTTCACCGCGGCCCGCAAGAGCGGCGGACACTTTTTCTTCGAGGCTTCGGTGGCCGGAGGCATTCCGATCATCAAGGCCCTCCGCGAGGGTCTGGTGGCTAATCGCTTCCGCCTCATCTACGGGATCCTGAACGGAACCTGTAATTATATCCTCACCCGGATGGCCCTCGAGGGCGCTCCTTACGCCGCGATCCTAAAAGAGGCGAAGGCGCTCGGTTACGCGGAAGCGGACGAATCGCTGGATGTGGAAGGGTGGGACACCGCCCACAAGGCCTCCATTCTCGCCTTTTTGGCGCACGGGGTGTGGATCAAGACGGAGCAGATGATCGTGGAAGGAATCGATCGCGTCACCCAGGCCGACATCAGCACCGCTGCCACGCTGGGGTACGGCATCAAACTGCTCGCAGTGATCACACGGGATTTTGACACCGATGAAGTTTTTGTCCGCGTGCATCCGACCCTCGTGCCCAAGGGCAAGGTGCTCGCCAACGTGAACGGTGTTTTCAACGGCATTGCCGTGGCCGGCGACGTGGTCGGGACGACGACCTATATCGGCCGCGGCGCCGGGCAGGATGCGACGGCCAGCGCGGTCATCGGCGACCTCGTGGATGCGGTTACGTTGCTCACCACCGGCAAGGCGGTGGCGTTGGGAGATGATGAAACAGGTTCCGCGACACGCAGCGGCCGTGGAGTGCGCCTCGCTTCGCTCGATCATGTCACCAGCCGCTATTACATCCGGATGACGGTCAAAGATCAGCCGGGCGTGCTCGCGCAGATCGCCAATGTCACCGCGCGCCAGCACGTCAGCATTGCGAGTGTGATCCAAACCGCGGCGGAACCGGCCAACGCGGCTTCCCTGATCCTGACCACCCACCACAGCAATGAACGGGCGATCAGGTCCACCCTGGCCAGGCTGGCCCAGCTCAAAAGCGTGCTGGAAAAACCGTTGCTCCTTCGGATCGGCGATTTTGAGGAATGAAGTCATGGGGATCTGGATTGAGGCCAATATCCTGGCTCATTCTCGCGCTCGACTCTGTCGCTCAGACCATTGATATTTGATTTTCCATGGCTCGAATCGTCCAAAAATATGGCGGCACCTCTGTCGGTGACGTTGAACGCATCAAAAAGGTCGCGGAGCGGATCAAACTCACCCGCGATGAAGGCAATGAAGTGGTTGTCGTGGTTTCTGCCCGGGCGGGAGTGACCAATGAGCTCATCGCCCGCGCGAAAGCGGTGTGCCCGCAACCCAGCGAACGCGAACTCGACCAGCTGCTCGCGATCGGCGAGCAGGAAACCACTGCGCTGACCGCCATGGCGCTGCACGGCATTGGCGTCGATGCGATCAGCTATACGGGCGCGCAGGCCGGCATTTTCACCGACATGGTGCACACGAAGGCGAAAATCAACACGATCAATCCCAAGCCGATTGAAAAGGACCTCAAGGCGGGCCGCGTCGTGATTGTGGCGGGTTTTCAGGGCATTAATGACGAGGGCCAGGTCACGACCCTCGGCCGCGGCGGTTCCGATCTGACCGGGATTGCGCTGGCGGCGGCGCTCAAGGCCGATAAATGTGAAATCTATACGGATGTGGACGGGGTTTACACCGCCGATCCCCGCATCGTGAAAACCGCGCGCAAGCTGCAGGAAATCAGCTACGATGAAATGCTCGAGCTCGCTTCCTCCGGCTCCAAGGTCATGCAGTCCCGCTCGGTCGAATTTGCCGCCAAGTACAATGTCGTTTTTGAAGTCCGCTCCTCTTTTAACCACAATCCAGGAACCATCGTGAAACAAGAAGTCGCCTCCATGGAACGCGTCGTCGTCCGCGGCGTGGCCCTCGACAAGGACCAGTCCAAGGTCATCGTCAGCAACATCGTCGACAAGCCTGGCTCCGCCGGGAAAGTCTTTCGTGCGCTCGCGGATGCGAACGTCAATGTCGACATGATCGTGCAGAACGTCGGCCGGCAGGGCGTGGCGAACCTGACGTTCACCGTTCCCCAGACTGAAACCCACAAGGCGGTCAAGGCGCTGGAGCCGGTGCTCAAGGCGATTGGCGGCGGCGAAGTGGCCGTTGACGATGCGATCGCGAAACTCTCGGTGGTCGGCGTCGGAATGCGGACGCACAGCGGGGTGGCGGCGACGCTCTTCCAGGCGCTGGCCGAGGCGGGGATCAATATCGAGTTGATCAGCACCTCCGAAATCAAGATCTCCGTCGTCGTTCACCAGGACCGCGCGGAGGAATCCGCCCGGGTGGCGCACGCGGCGTTCAAGCTGGATCAGGCGTGAGCCGCCGGGCGCCCTGGTTTTTGTAATTTTTTCGCACCAGTCATTCCCTTCGCGGAACGGCC
>CAMAPG010000175.1 GCA_945859965.1 Opitutus sp. GAS368
GTCCGCTGGATTTTGCGGTCGGAAAAACTGGCCTTGCCCCACATGCCCGCGACGGGCGTCAGCGGCGTCGACTTGTACGGGGAAAACGATGCCGGAGCCTGGCGCTGGATTGCGACCGGCCGTCCGGAAGCGGTCGAAAACAAAGCCACGCTGATCAACGAGCTGCCGGCTGGCCGGCGCGAATACCTTCTTTACCTGCCGCTCTACAACGGCGTGCACAGCGTGCAGATCGGACTGCCGGCCGAGGCGAAAATTGCCCGGACCGAAGATCCTTTGGCAAAACGCAAACCGATCGTGTTCTATGGGACCAGCATCATGCAGGGAGCGAGCGCGATGCGACCCGGCATGGCCCACGCTTCGATTTTGGGCCGGCGGCTGGACCGCCCGATCATCAATCTCGGTTTCTCAGGCAACGGCAAAATGGAAGCGGAACTCGCCCATCTCCTGGCCGAGCTGGATCCGGCGCTGTACGTCATCGATTGCCTGCCCAATCTGTATCCCAAGGAAGTCGCAGAGCGCACCGAACCGCTCGTGCGCATTTTGCGCCGCGTCCATCCCACCGTGCCCATCGTGCTGGTCGAGGATCGCACCTACGCGAATGCCGACTGGATGCAGACCCGCCGCGAACGGAACGACAGCAGCCGCCGGGAATATCACGCCGCTTACGACCGCCTGGTAAAAGCCGGTGTGCAAGGCTTGCACTATGTGGAGGGCGAATCGCTTTTGGGCCAGGACCGCGAAGATACCGTGGATGGATCCCATCCGACGGATCTCGGTTTTATGCGTTACGCGGACGCCTTGGAACCCGTGTTGCGGCCTTTGCTGCGGACGCACGTGCGCGACTTGCCCACCTCCCAGTCGAAACGGTAAGCGAAATCGGCTGCAGCGAACTTGTAGCGGCGCTCTATGACCGCCGCTACAGTCATCGAGAGATTCTCCCGCTTCCTCGGTTGCAAATCGGGATCAAACCTTACCCTGTCTTCCCTTCACCATGATCGGCCTTCGCGATGACTCCGACTCCGCTCCCGTTGCTCCCCCTCCGAGCCGGGCACCGGAGCTCGCCGCGAAGATTTTTTCGGAAGACGGCTGGTTGCAGGAAGGCCTGCGGTTGGAACACCGGCCGCAACAGGAACAGATGGCCCAAGCCGTCGCCGCCGCCATGCGGGACGACGAACCGCTCCTCTTCGAAGCCGGAACCGGTGTGGGTAAATCCCTCGCTTACCTCGTGCCCGGCATCATCCACGCGGTGGATCAAAGCCGGCAGCTGATCGTTTCAACGCACACCATTTCCCTCCAGGAGCAGTTGGAAACGAAGGATCTTCCGCTGTGCCGACGCCTCTTCAAATCGACGCCCAAGCTGGCGGGCTACGCCGAGTTCAAGTCGACCGTGCTCGTCGGCAAATCCAACTATCTCTGCACCACCCGCCTCAGCCACGCCCTGGCCGATCGGGCCAGTCTGTTTACTGACGAGGATTACGGGGAACTGCAACGGATCGCCGGTTGGGCGGATGTCACCGAAACCGGCCTGCGCCACGATCTGCAGCCTCCGCCGCGCGCCGAGGTTTGGGAAACCGTGAGCGCGGATTCCTCCTCATGCTCGCGGAAACACTGCGAAGGCGGGCGCTGCTTTTACCAGCGCGCCCGGGCCCGCCTGCGCTCGGCCCACGTCGTGATCGTCAATCACGCCCTGCTCTTCGCCTTGATCAAGTCCGGCGGTGCGCAGTCCCAGGGTGCGGCAACCGATGCGCGCGGTGTCCTGTTTCCCGACGATTTCCTCGTGCTTGACGAGGCGCACACCGTCCCGGCGGTCGCCACGGATCACTTCGGCCTTTCACTCAGCAGCTACGGGGTCGATCGCGCGCTGAAATACCTTTATAACCCGCGCACCAAACGCGGACTCTTCCGCAAGCACGGCGGCGCGGAGGCCCAGCAACTCGTGGTCGATGCCCTCGACGCCTCAAAACAGTTTTTCGATTTTCTCGCCTCCACCCTGCTGGCGCCGCGGCCGATTGTCCGGGTCCGGGAAACGGGCGTGGCGGAACCGCTGCTCGACGGTCCGCTGGGTGCCTTGCACCGGTTGATTGGCAAACTCGCGGACAAACTGGAGGACGGTCGCGAACGCGATGAACTGCTGGAGCAAAAGCAACGCCTCAACGGGCTGCAGGGCAGCGTCACCGAATGGCTTACGCTCGGCGACCAGGGCCATGTCTATTGGGCGGAACGCGGCGGACGCCGCCAGACGATCGTCACGCTGCGCAGCGCGCCGATCGACGTCGCCCCTGCACTGCGCCAGCATCTGTTCGGCTGCTCCACCAGTGTGATTTGCACGAGCGCCACGCTGGCCATGGGCGGGGAAATTGCCCCCTTCGCCGCGCGGATCGGCGCCGACGATGCACGGGCGATGGTGGTAAAATCTCCGTTTGATTTCGAACGCAACATGCGGGTCTACGTCGCGGCCGACGTGCCGCTGCCCTCGCCGCAGGAGGCGCGACTCGCGATCGAAGCGCTGACGGACTACATCGATTTCTGCACGCGACGCGTGCGCGGAGGCTCGCTGGTCCTGTTCACCAGTTACACCGACATGCGGGCCGTCGCCGCGGCGCTCGAGCCCGTTTACCGGCAGGAGGGACGGCCCTTTCTCCTGCAAGGCGAGGCGATGTCGCGGACCGAACTGGCGCAGCAGATGCGCTCGCTCGGCAACGCCGTGCTTTTCGGCACGGACAGTTTCTGGACCGGCGTCGATGTCCCCGGCGATGCGCTGGCCCAGGTCATCGTGACCCGCCTGCCCTTTGATCCGCCGACGCATCCGATCGCCGAGGCGAAAGCGGAGGCCATCCGCGACCGCGGCGGCAACCCGTTCAACGAACTGACCCTGCCGGATGCGCTGATCAAATTCCGCCAGGGTATCGGCCGGTTGATTCGCACCCAAACCGATCGCGGCCTCGTGACGATCCTGGACAGCCGCGTGCTGGCCAAAACCTATGGCCGGCTTTTTTTGGACTGTCTGCCGCAGCCCAATTTTACGAAACTTAAACGGGAACTACGTAGCGACGAATTTCATCCTTTCGCCTGACCCGCGCGGCACCTACCTTTATTCCATCAGCATGATCAAACTGCGCACAGCCGCATTGAGCGACATCGGTCACCTTCGCGCCGAAAACGAAGATCGTTTCATCCAGAACGATGCCTTGGGCCTGTACGGTGTCGCGGACGGAGTCGGCGGACTGCCCGGAGGCCAGGAAGCGGCCCAATTGGCGGTCGATGAAGTGGCCCGTTCGGTGCAAACGCTGCCTCCGGGGGAGCCCGATCTTAATCTCGCCGTCCAGGTTGCCAACCAGATGGTGGCGGACCTGGGCCAGCAGATGAGCCCGAACATGGGCATCGGCACCACCCTCACCTTCGGCCTGGTGCGCAATGGGAAAATCCATTTTGCGCATGTGGGCGATTCGCGCTGTTACCTCTGGCGCAACGGCTCGATCGAACTCCTGACCCGCGATCATTCGGTGGAAAGCGATGCCCGCGTCCGCCGCGCGCGCGGCGAAGTCGTTTATTATCACGAGTCGAATCGCAATGCACTCACCCGCTGCATCGGCCAGCCTACCCCACCGGAAGCGGACCTCTTTGCGCGGCCCCTGCAGGATGGCGACCGGTATCTTTTTTGCAGCGATGGCGTGACGCGATTGATCCGCGAGTCCGAATTGGGCGAGTTTCTCGGACGCGATGCGGACCCCGCGGACATTGCGCGCGAGATCGTCACCGTGGCGAACCGCCGGGGCGGCCCGGACAATTCGACCACCGTGCTGGTTTTTGTCGAAGAAACGCCGTGACCATGCCGACGCGCGTGGAGCGCTTTACCGCGCTGGTGGGACAGCAGCCGGAGAATGAACTTTTCCGCTTCAGCCTGGCCCAGGCTTTGATGGACGAAAGGCGGGATGCCGACGCGATCCCCCACTACGAAATCTGTGTCGCCAAAAAATCCGACTGGATGATGCCGAGGATTCTGCTGGGGAAATTATTGCTGCGGCTCAACCGGCGGGCGGAAGCAAAACCCCTGTTGGAGGCGGCACTGGCTCTGGCCGTCGCGCAGCAGCACGAGGATCCCGAGCGGGAGTTGCGCGCACTGTTGGCGGACATGTAAGTGGCGAACGGAGCCGGACGTGCCGCCGCCAGCAGGCACCGTCGCCCGCTGACGACTTTGGGGATGGTGTCCTAATTTCTTCGGCTCTGATCCCAATGAATCGTTCCTCATTCTCGTAATGGTTCTCATTGCGCACAGTACTGTTCGGGAAACGTGTCTCGGCGGGCGGTTTGGACTTTCGCCTATTAAGTGAAAGTCGGTTATCAGCCACGGGGGAATAAAATGGCGATGAAGCCGTGTCTGCATTGCTAGAAACGGCGCCAAGAGACGGCAGGCAGGGGCTGGATCGACTTTCACTTAATAGGTGAAAGTCGAAACCGCCTTGGGGCACCAGGCAGAGAGCCGGCGGATCGATTTCAACGTTTCGATCGTCGCAACGTGTTCTCCGCTGCTCGGACTCTCGAGCACGCGCACGATTTATCCGGTCGGACGGCGAAATGAGGACACCGCCACTTTTGGCGGACGCTTGCCTTAGGACGCTCTCAATCGGGAGGAATTCTGCATTACCCGCGTTCGTAGCGGCCTGCGCCCGCTCACCCACCCCCGGGGTCTGCTTCACCATGAAAATCCACGCGACATCGTTTCAGCAATGCGGGCCCATGGGATCCTTTCCGTGCTTCCCCGCCTTTGGCTCGCCCTCCTTGCTCCCTGCGTCTGGGGTGCTTCCTCAGCTCCCTCGGCACCGGGTCAAAAAAAGAGAACGTGATCATCCTGAGTTGGGGCGATCTTGTCGGTAATCAAAAATATCCCGGGGCAGCCCAGCTCGACACCCCGGAAAACGTCAGAATTGCCGTCCACACCTGGAAAACCAAGGGCGTGGACAAAGTCCTGTTTCGCGTCGACGACTTCCGCTACATGCTCTTTGCCGAGATCAACGCACCAGCCGGCAGCAACCACGCCACTTGGGCCGACGCGACTCGCAAAGCGATGGCGAACGGGATATTAAAGGCCGCCTTGGACGCGGCCAAAGCGGAAGGCATCGAAATCCAAATGTGGATTTCCATCTTCGACGAAGGTTGTCCGCCCTCGGTCTTTTATAACGATTCCGCGTCGTTTCCCTGGCAGACCAGGTTCACGCGGGATCATCCGGAATACCTGGCCCATGATCGCAGCGCCAATGCGAGCGTTCGAAAATACCACTGGGGCGTGCCGGAATGCGCTTATCCGGAAGTCAGAGCCCATTTCCTCGAGGAGATTCGCGCGTTTGCGGATCATCATGATTTCGCCGGGGTATTTTTGAGCATCCGCTCCCATTCCCCGCCGCCGGAATACGCCGATCAGTTTGGCTTCAATGAGCCGGTCAGGGCGGAATACCTGAAGCGTCATGGCGTGGACATCCTGCGGCAGGATTTCGACCTAGAAAAATGGCGGGAGCTCCGCGGCGAATACCTGACCACCTTGTTGCGGGAAGTACGTGCCCACCTGAAGAGCCGCGGACTGAAATTATCGGTCGGCGGCGCCCAGGGCGAACACATCGGGCCTCCCCTTGGCAACATGCAGATCCAGTGGCGCACATGGGTCGCGGAAGGAATCATCGACGAGTTGGTGGTCGGCCATCATACGCTCGAACGGGCCACGTATCCCAATCGCTGGCAGCGCACGTGGGGATATGTGCAGAATCAGGACGCCGGCATCGGTCTCCCGCCATTGAAACAGGCCTTGCGCGAAAATTACGGCCCGCTTTGCCGGGCCCATAACGTAAAACTCTACGTCGACATACCGTTGAGCAATTATAACCGGACTTACACCGACCGGACCTTGGGCACCGGCACTGAAACCTCCGCGGCCGATGCGCAATTCGCGACGGAGCTGCGTACCCTGCCCGAACTCACCGGCATCATTGTCGACGGTCGCTCCCTGAGCGTCCCCGATCCTTACGGGAGGTAGCAGCCTCCGCTGTACACCCCCGTGAGCACCCCCGCTCGGCGAAGCGCCAGTGGGGACAACAGGGGCCGCTGCTATTTTTTCGCGTAAAGGTTCTCGGACGATTTTTCCAATTCAGCCGTCATGGCCGCGATGCGGTTTTCAAAAGTGAACCCGAGCGCGGCATAGTTCTGCTGAATTTGCTCCAGACCCCGCCGGACCATGATGATATCCAGGCCGTGGCAGATAAAGCGCGCACCCTGCTTGAGCAGCTGGGAGGTGTGCTCAGGACTTCCGCTCACCGTCCCCCAATGAATGCCGGCGGCCTTCGCCGCCCGCGCGACCCGTTTGAGCGCTTCGAGTATCAAAGGATGATCAAACTCAAAGGGGATGCCGGCCAGGACACTGAAATCACCGGGACCGACCATGAGAAGATCCACGCCGGGAACCTTGGCAATCGCCTCCACATTTTCCAAGGCCAACGGCGATTCGATCTGGACGATCACCAAGGTCTCCTCGTTGGCGAACTTCAGGTAGGGCTTCATCGGCACGGCACAATAAGGCGCGTCGGCGCCGGCGCCGTCCACCCCGCGCTCACCCAGCGGGGCGAACTTCGCCCACTTCACCACATCCGCGGCTTCGGCGGCATTGTCGCAGCGCGGATACATGATGCCCTGCGCCCCGGCTTCCAGCAGCCGGGCCATGCGCATATATTCACCTTTT
>CAMAPG010000176.1 GCA_945859965.1 Opitutus sp. GAS368
CCCTGCTGCCCACCGAGGAAGAAGACGGCGAGCTGACCCTGCCACAATTTTTTGCCGCGCTGCAGCACCGGAGCTCCCTGGATCAAACCGCCGCCCCGGGCCTGCGGCTCATGCTCACATGGAATTGACCGCCCTCAGCCAGCCGCCCCCGCGCAACGCCGGCCCCAATTGGGGTTATGTGTTTTTGCGCCGCGCGGCCCGCTGGCTGCCCGTGCCGGTGTTCAACGCCCTGCTCGCTGTCGGGGTGGGCGTCGCGGTGATGTTCATGCCGGAGCAACGGCGGAACTCGCGCGACTATTTGACGGTGATGCTGGGCCGGCGTCCGACGGCGCGTGAAATCTGGCGGCATTTTTATAGCTTCACGCAGATGTTCATGCTTCGCCTCCGGCTCGCGGAGGGTCGCGCGCACCGGTGCCGGGAGCATCCCGACTGCGCGGCGTTTCGCGCCCTGATGAAGTCGGACCGGCCGGCATTGCTCGGCACGTTTCATTTCGGAAACTCCGATTTGCTCGGCTTTCTGCTGCGCGACTTCGGGCGGCACGTTTACATGATCCGGTTGCACATGGGCAACTCGGCGGACACCCGGCATCTGGCCGAGCGGTTTGCGGAGGGCGTGACCTACATCTGGGTCAACGAAAGCGAAAACCTGCTCTTCGCGCTGAAGACAGCGGCGCAATCCGGCAGCTCGATCGCCCTGAAATGCGACCGGCCCGCGCACAGCGCCAAGCTGGAGGCCTTTGAATTCCTGGGTGCGTGGCGGCAGTTCCCGTTCACGATCTACCATCTCTCGCTGATGTTTCGTCTGCCCGTGGTTTTTTGCGTGAGCGTGCCCGACGGGGCGGACGCGTCGTGCGTGCACGGCACGCCGGTGTTCGAGCCGGATGACAGGTCGAAGGAGGACAACCTGGCGCGGGCGCGGATTCATTTCCAGGAAGTGCTGCGGTAGTTCGAAACCCTCCTGCGCGCGCAGCCGGATCTTTGGTTTAATTTCACGCCGCTCAACCCCGTGGCCCCGGCGCCGCTGCGCGCTGGCTCGCTCCCATGTTGAAGCGCATTTATTTTTTCTGCGCCTCGCTCTTCTCGTGGCTTTTTTTCGGGGTGTGCGCGCTGGCGTTCAACTTCCTCTGCGCGGTGCTGCTGCTGCTGCCCGGCCGCAACCGTTTGGCCCCGGTGATCGCCGGCATCATTCGGCGTTATTTCATCATCTGGGTCGGCTGGATGCGCGTGAGTGGATTGATCCGGATCAACTGGCGCGGATTTGCCGACGAATCCATGCGCCGCCCGGCGGTGCTGGTCGCGAACCATCCGAGCCTGCTGGACGCGGTGTTTCTGCTTTCCCGGCTGCCGGGTGCAGTCTGCGTGTTCAAAAGCAAGCTGCTGCGCAATCCGTTCCTCGCCCCCGCCGCAATCATGGCGGGTTATCCCATGGGCGATGTGGGGCCGGACTTTATTCGCACCTCGGTGCGCAGTCTCGTCGCGGGCCGGACCTTGCTGATTTTCCCCGAAGGCACCCGCACCGCGTCGGGTGCCGTCTTGAATCCTGTCAAACCCGGCTTTGCGCTGATCGCCGCCAAGGCCGGCGTGCCGGTGCAACTGGTCACCATCCGGGCCAACCGCTCGCTGCTTCCGCGCGAGCGGAAGTGGTGGAGTTTCCTGCCGCCTTTCCCTGTCACGGTCGAAATCTGCGCCGACTCACGGCTGATGATCCCGCCCGACCGCGATGCGCGTGAAACCGCCACGCTCGTACAGGATCGCCTCACGACCGCGCTGACCCGGTCCCTGGCTTCCACGCCGGCCTGACATGACTTCTTCCCGCACCCATCTGGTGATGATTCCCTCCTACAATACGGGGGCGCGGCTGCTCACGACCGTGGAGGAGGCACTGCGCGAGTGGAACCCGGTCTGGGTCATCATCGATGGCAGCACGGACGGCAGCGCCGGACCCGTGCAGGAACTTGCTGAGCGCGATCCGCGGTTGAAGGTCATTGTCCTCCCGGGCAACCGCGGCAAAGGCGCGGCGATTGCCGCCGGTGTCACCGTGGCGCTCGCGGCGGGATTCACCCATGTTCTCGCCATGGACTCGGATGGCCAGCATTCGGCCGGCCAGATCCCGGTTTTCATGGCGGCTTCGCAAGCCCACCCCACGGCGCTCGTGCTGGGTCGGCCGGTCTTCGGCCCGGAAGTCCCGCTGGAGCGGCTGTACGGGCGGAAAGTCAGCAATGCACTGGCGCGATTCGAGATCTTCGGCGCGGGCATCGACGATGCGTTGTTTGGGTTTCGCGTCTACCCGGCGGCGCCGCTGCAACGCGCGCTGCTTTCCACCCGGTGTGCCCGGGGCTTCGATTTCGATCCGGAAGTGGCGGTGCGGATGTTCTGGGCGGGAGTGCCGACGCTCAATCTGCCCGCGCCGTGCCGTTATCTCGCGAAGCACGAGGGCGGTGTCTCCCATTTCCGCTACCTGCGCGACAACGTGAAAATGGTCTGGCTGCACCTGCGCCTGCTGGCGCAGCTGGGGTTGGGGCAATGGGTGCGGCTCTGGAACGTGCGGCGCACCGCGGCCGCCCGGGTGCCGGCCAGCTTGAAAATGACATGAGCCCGCTTCGCCGGATTTTTTTCTCTGCAGGACTGCTTCTGGCGCTGGGCCAGGCCGCGGCGCAGACCGCGAGTTCCACGGAGACGACTCCCCCGGTTTCCCCCGAAGTCACCGCGTTGCCGGTGATCGCCGATGCTGCGCACGATCCGGTCTGGCGCGATTTGCTCGCGCAGCTTGCGCCGACCCAGACGCGCCAGGCCCGCTTCGAGGAACGCCGGTATTTTCCCTTTCGCTCCACCCCAGTGGTGCTCACCGGTGAAATCCGGATCGTGCCCGACCGCGGTTTAAGCCTGCACTACCTGACGCCCCGCTCGCTCGTGCTTATCGCCGATGCACGCGGGTTGTTGATGCGCGATGAAGAAGGCCGGGAACGCGCCGCGCCCGACGATTCCCGGACCCAGGCCGCGACGACCGCGCTCGTGAATGTCCTGCGGTTCAATCTGCCGGAACTGCAGAAATCATTTTCGCTCCACGGCCGGCGCGAAGGCGAACGCTGGACGCTCGGGTTTGAACCGCGCGACCCCGCTTTGGCGGAGACGGTCGGCTCGCTCCTGCTCTCGGGCGAGGACCTGCAGCTCCGCAAAATCGAGCTCATTCGCTCCGCGCGCCAGCGGATCGAAATCCTGATTGGGGAAACCCAGGACAACGTGATTTTCACCGGCGACACCGTGCGCCGGTTCTTCCGCTGACCGTGGAGCCAAGGCGCCAAAAATTCCTGGCCCGGCTCGCGCTCGCGGTCTTCATGCTGGCCACGATCGGCTGGCTCGCGCGGCTGGATTACGCCCAAAAAATTTCCACCAACGTCCTGGACCTGATCCCGGCGGACGAACGCTCCCCGGAAGCCAGCCTGGTGCGCAACCTGGCCGGCGACGAACAGGCGCGGGTGATGCTGTTTGCGCTGCGCGACCCGGCCAACCCCGCGGTGCCCCCGTTGGAAACGGCGCGGCAATTTGCGGCTGAACTGGCGCGTGCGCCCGCTTTTGCCGAAGCGCTCTCGCTGGCGGATTCCTCTTCGCGCAAGGCGCTAGGTCAGGCGATTTTCGAGCGGCGATTCAAGCTGTTGCTGCCCTCGTGGCTTGGCCGGCGACAGCAGGAATTTGCCCGCACCGGCCAGCCGGCGGCGCAGTTTTCCGCCTGGCTCTCCGAACACTCGGCCGCCGAACTCGAAATTTTCCTCGGCCAGCCCGAAGCCATGCCGATGCAGGATCTCGTGATGAGCGACCCGCTGCTGCTGGTCCCCGGCTTGGTGAAGCGCGTGTATGGCCTGGCCTCGTCCGGCAGTGGAACGAACGGCGGGACGGCGCTGGTGTGGGCCCGCATCAAAACCTCTCCTTTCGGCGAGGCGGGGCAGCAACCGGTATTTACGGCGATCGACGCCGCGCTGGCGCGGATCAAGGCCGATCGCCCCGGCACTGAAATGCGCTGGACGGGGATCAATCGCTTCGCCGCGGCCAGCCGCGCGCGCATCGAGTCGGAATTCACCGCCCTGAACACGATCTCGATCCTCGCGGTCCTCGCGGTCGGCTGCCTGTTGGTACGGCGGATTTATCAGATGGTGCACTTGGTGCCGGTCATCCTGCTCTCCCTGCTGGGCGCGTGGACGGTTTCCACGATGGTCTTCGACCATATCCACATCCTGGTGTTTGTCGTGGGCTCGTTGCTCAGTGGCGTGGCCATCGATTACGGCTTTTATATCTACATGCAACCGGCCTTGCGGCCCGGCGAACCCTACGCGGAAAAACTCCGCCGGCTGGTCAAGCCGCTGCTGGCGAGCTGTCTCACGACGGTCCTGGGTTTTTCGCTGCTGCTGTTTTCTGATCTGCCGATGTTGCGCGAGGTCGGCGTGTTTGTCGGGGCCGGGCTGCTCTGTGCGCTGGCCGCGGCGATGCTTTATTTTGCGCAGCTCGAGCAGCCCTTCCTCGAGACCCGGCGCTTTGGCCGGACTAACGGTGGAGAAACCTCCCGGATTTCCCCCGGCTGGGTGCGCGGCGCGCTGGTCGGCGCCGTGCTCATTGCGTTGCTCGGACCCTGGCGGTTGCACTGGAGGGACGATATCCGGGATCTCGAAATTCCCTCGCCGGAGCTGAAGGCCAACGACGCGGCCTTGCGGGAGCTGTTCGGCGATTCGGAAGAGCGGACGATTTTTCTCACGCACGGGGCCACGGTCGCGGAAGCCCGGCAGCACCTCGCAGCCTTCCTTGTGCACGAAGCGAAAATCGTGCCGCAGGGCAATACCGCCAGTCTCGGGCTGGTTTTTCCGACGGCGGAGGACTGGCAGGCACTGGCGTCCCGGTTGAACGCACTCCCGCATTTTGCCGGGGATTTTCGCGAGGCCCTGGCACGGCACGGCTTCACTCCATCCGCGTTCGCGGGATTTTTCGCCGAATGGGAGAAGCTCCAGGCAAATCCTCCCGCGGGTGATTACGCGGCGCTCTATGCGGATCTGCGGCCGCACCTCACGGGTCCGCTGGCCTTGCTGTACCGCGCGGAAGAACCGATGAGCTGGTTTCTGACCATTGTGGAGGGAAACCGCGCGCCGGTGGTGCCGCCGGATTTGCATACGATCGCAGTTAGTCAGTTGGAATCGTTGAATGGTCTTTTTACCCGCTACCGCTGGTCGGCGCTGAGGCTGAGCCTCATCGGACTCGGGCTGGTCATCGCCAGCGTGTTCGCCATCTATCGCGGACGGACCGGGGTGCGCATCGCGCTGATCCCGGCGGGCTCGTGTTTCTTTGTTTTCGGTATGTTGGGCCTGTTCGGCCAGACGCTGAATCTTTTCCATCTGCTCGGGGCGTTTCTCGGGGTGTGCCTCTCGCACAACTACGCGATCTTTTCGGCTGAAACCGCCCGCGATGGCCTGGCGCCGCCGACCGCCATCCGGCTCTCCGCCCTCAGTGCGGCGGCTTCGTTTGGCGTGCTTGGATTTAGTCACATCCCGGTCATTCATGCACTCGGCACCACCGTGGCGCTGATCGTGCTCACTGCGCTGGCGGTGGTGGAACTGGAGCCCCGGGCCCGGTGCAATGCCGCCCGGGCGAGAGGGGCACGTTGAAATCCGAGACGTTGGCACAAGCCTGGAACCGGACCGTCGCGGCGTCCCCGGCGGTGATCGATGCGGCCACGTTGCGGGCCTGCAGTCGCGCGGAGCTCGCCCGGCTGGCGAACGAGTGGAGCGAAACTCACGGGCCAGCCGTCGCGGTACAAACCGTGATTTTCTCCGAATCCAATGGCGTCGAGTGGCTCCGCATTTTTATCGGGCTACTCCAAGCGGGGGCCGTGGCGGTGCCGCTGGATCCCAGTGAGCCGATGGCGGCGCGCCGGGCGATGGCGGCGCGGGTGGGAGCGTCGTTTCTCTGGGCGGACAACCGGCTTGAATCGCTGGCGACGAGCCGCCGCCCGGTGCGCGACGGCCGCCGGATCGTGAAACTCACCTCGGGTTCAACGGGGGTGCCTCGGGCGCTGGCGTTCACCGATGCCCAGATGCTCGCGGACGGCCGGCAGGTGTGCGCCGCGATGGGCATCAAGGGCAATGACCGCAATTTTGCGCTGATTCCCTTTGGTCATTCCTATGGCCTCGGAAATCTGGTGGTGCCTTTGCTGGCGCAAGGCACGGCGCTGGTGTGTGGCTCCCTTGCGCTGCCCCAGGTGATGTCGGCCGAGATTGCGCGGGGAAAGCCCACGGTGTTTCCGGCGGTGCCGGCCTTGCTGCGCGCACTGGCGGAGTCGGAGATCGATCCCGGGCAGCTCGAGAGTTTACGGACGGTCATTTCGGCGGGAGCGCCGCTGGCTCGGGAGATTGCACAGGCTTTTTCGGCGAAGTTCGGGAAAAAGATCCACAGCTTTTATGGTTCGAGCGAAACCGGCGGCATCAGTTATGATCGCACCGGCACCGCGGCGCTGACCGGTCGCAGTGTCGGACGGCCGCTGCGTCAGGTGAAAATCGAGTTCGGCCGCGGAGGCCGCTTCAGTGTCACGAGCCCGGCGGTCTTCACGTGCGGCAATCGCCGGCGCACCCAGGGTGAGGGCGTCTATCGCCCGGCGGACCGGGCCGAACTGAATTCCAAAGGCGAACTGGTCCTGCTGGGCCGGACGGGCCGGTTTGTGAAGATTGCCGGCCGCCGGCTCAATC
>CAMAPG010000177.1 GCA_945859965.1 Opitutus sp. GAS368
TAGCGCTCAAAGCCGCCGGGTCAGGCAAAGAAGATCCAGGAAGAAGGAAGAAGAGATCTGTTGAAGTGTTTGAAGAAAATCCATCAAGAAAACTGTGCGGTTTTCAGACCGGTCGTTTTGCACGGTTTAGGTCCCGGCCTCCGCACTCATTGGGCAATTGTTGAATGCTGGAAACCCAGGTGATGTTCAATTCGGGTGCGTCCGCCGCCGTAAATTGTCAGGCGATCTTCTTGTCGGGCGTCACCTCGATGACACGCTTTTGAGTGCCGCACGAGATCAGCGTATTGCCGTTCGGCAGCACTTGGAAAATAACGGCGATGCTCGGCGGTTTGTGGTCCCAGATCACCTTGCCGCTGTCGTCGAGTTCGAGGAGGCGGTTCGGTCCTTTGCCATACTCGAAGAAAAGGAGGCGATGCCGGATCGGTGAATCCGCTGCGAATGGGGAGAGGGACGACAGGAGTGTCAGAACCAGGGCGAGAAAGTGAGGGTGCCGTTTCATTTTCATATACTATCAGGGGTTGATGGTCGAGCCCGAGCAGATGCAGGAGGTTTGCGTGATAATCGTGAACATGAACGGGGTCACGAACGATGGCGGCGCCGTAGTCATCGGTTTCGCCATACGTCATACCGCCCCGCACACCCGCCCCGGCCAGCAGTGAGGGGAACGCTTTTGCATAATGATTTCGGCCCTTTCCATTAACACCATCCGTCCACGGCGTGCGGCCGAATTCGGTGCAGGTGGCGACGGCAGTTTGTTCGAGAAGGCCGCGCTGCTTGAGGTCGCGGAGCAGTGCGGCGAGCGATTCACCCGTTGGGCCTTGGGCCGGTGGATGGCCATATCGCCGTGAGCGTCCCAATTGTCGTGCGAGCCGGTATCGATGAGTTCGACCACCCGGACACCACGTTCCAGGAACCGGCGGGCGATCAGGCATTGCCAGGCGAAGGACTTTTGGTCGCCTGGACGAACGCCATAGGCGTGATGCGTCGCATCACTTTCGCCAGATAGATCGAGGGCTTCGGGGGCCTCCTGCATCTTGCCCGCTGCGGTGGCAAAGGTGCTCATGCGGGCGCGGAGTTTGAGATCCTCGGGTCGGGCGGCAGCGTGAGCCGCGTTTATGTATTGGCGGACACCGACAAATCTCGGGTATTTCGATTCGGAGCCCCATCTCCCTGTCAACCGCCACGGGCGCACGGGTAACATGGGGTTCGTGGACGGCCACGGTGAGGCAAAACGGGTGAGTTCCCTTGGGTTGCAGTTTTTCCCTGGGACGGATCCCGCCGGAAAATCGGCCTCGGGTGTAACGTGGCTCGGTGGCAATGAACGGTACGATCCACGGTGGATGTGGGATCGTGAGTAGGAGGTTCCCCGTGCATCTGGACTAGCCGTTCAATGGCCTGTTCCTCTTTGCCTTGATTGTTCTTGGCGTCGGGGTGGCTTAGTCACGGAGCGTCAATAAATTGATTTTCCGTACGGATGGAGCAGAGGATTGCGGTCATCCAATCAATTCCTTAATCACCTTTCCGCCGAACTGGCTGAGCTGTTTGAAGCGGCCGGCGTGGTAATAAGTGAGCTTGTTGTCGTCGAGGCCGAGGAGGCGCAGGAGGGTGACGTGGAAATCACGGACATGGGCTTTGCCTTCGATAACGGTCATGCCGAGGTCATCGGTGGCACCGATGGTGTGGCCTGCATTGGACCCGCCGCCGGCGAGCCACAGTGTCATTGCGTTGGGGTTGTGGTCGCGACCGTAAGCGGTGCCGCCGCGCACGCCGTTGTCGGGTGTGCGGCCGAACTCGCCGCACCAGACGATGAGCGTGCTGTCGAGCAGGCCTCGCTGTTTGAGGTCGGTGATGAGGGCGGCGATGGGTTGGTCCACGCCGCGCACGAGATTGCCGTGGGCGCGCTCGATGTAGTCGTGGCTGTCCCACGAGCCGTTGTAGAGCTGCACGAAGCGCACGCCTTTTTCCACCAGCTTGCGGGCGAGCAGGCATTTGCGGCCAAAGGAGTCGGTGGCGTCGATGCCGATGCCGTAGAGATCCTTGGTCTTCGCGTCTTCCTTGGAAAGGTCGAGCGTCTCGGGCACCTGCATCTGCATGCGGAAGGCGAGTTCGTAGTTGTCCATGCGCGCCGCAAGTTCGTGGTGGCCGGGATGCTGTGCGGCGTGCGCGGTGTTGAGCTTGGCGATGAGGTCGAGGTTCTTGCGTTGGCGCGCTTCGCTCACTCCAGGCGGCGGTATGAGGTCGAGAATCGGTGAGCCTTTCGCGCGCAGCGGTGTGCCTTGGAAGCTCGCGGGCAAATAGCCATTGTTCCAGTTCGCCGCGCCGCCCTGCGGGTAGCTGACCTCGGGCAAGACAATGAAGCCGGGCAGGTCTTGATTGAGCGTGCCGAGGCCGTAGTTCACCCAGGCGCCGAGGCCGGGGTCGCCGCCGAAGCGGTTGCCGCAGTTCATCTGATACATCGCGGTCGGGTGGTTCACGCTGTCTACGGTGCAGCCTCGGAAGAAGCAAATCTCATCGGCGACCTTCGCGAGATGGGTCCAATTCTCGGCCATGTCTGCACCGCTCTGGCCATGTTTGGCGAACTTGAACGGGCTTTGAACGTAGTAGCGTTTGCCGCTTTCCATGGCGGACTTCTGTTTGCCTTCACGCACGAACTCCCGGAGGTGCATCGTTGCGAGCATCGGCTTCGGGTCGAAGGTGTCGATGTGCGATGGACCGCCTTCCATCATGAGGAAGATGACACTCTTCGCCTTTGCCGGGAGATGGCCCTGCTTCGGCGCGAGCGGATTCTTCTTGGCCTCCTCGGCGATCAGGGAAGTGAACGCCACGCTGCCGAGGCTTGCGCCGAGACTGTAGATGAATTCGCGCCGCGGCGGCGCGTGCAGGGCGCGAGCTGGGACGCAGGGGAAGAAGGGTTTAATAGACATAAGCAAACTCGTTCGAGTTGAGGAGCGCGAGGCACACGTCAGCGAGAGCTCGGGTGTGGGCGGGGACAGCGGCGGGTTGCAGGTCAGGGACGAAATCGGAGTAGGCGTGCAGCGTCTCGGTGAAGGAAAATTTCTCGCCGGTGTTTTCCTCGATGGCATCCCGTCGGACTTCGAGGGGCGGCTGTTGGGTGGGCGACGGCGCGCCACCGAGCAGCGCTTCGATGTCGCGCCAGTGGGCGAGGCTGATTCCCAGTTCGTCGGCGCTTGGCTGGCGTGAGAAGGTGAGCACGAAAATGCGCGTGAGCGCCTGTTCATCGCTCTTGGTTTCCCGCACCGCACGATTCGCGAGGGCGAGCGCTCGTGACTGAGTGGTCTGGCCGTTAAACAGGCTGAAGACCTGGGGCGTGACGGTGCTGGCCTCGCGGCGTTCGCAGGAAAAATCCGGCGTGGGCGCGTTGAAGACTTCCTGCAACGGATCGGGCAATCCGCGAACCTTCAGCGCGTAGAGCGAGCGGCGATGGCGTTGGGCGGGCAGGGGATTCGGCGACCACGCGGCCGCGAACGTGCCCATGACCTGGCGCGGTTGCAGCGCGGCTTCGAGATTGATTTCAGGCCGGTTGGGAATGCCGCCGAGCGTCGGATTCAGTTCACCCGTGGCGACGAGCATCGCATCGCGCATCTCCTCGGCGGTGAGACGGCGCGGTTTGAAGACGGCGTAACTCGTGCGGGTCGGGTCTTTGTCCACGAGCGTTTTCAAATCTGGATGGAGCGCGCTGCGACGATACGCCTCCGAATTCATGATGACCCGATGGGTCGCTTTGAAGCTCCATCCCTTCTCAACAAACGTCGCCGCCAGCCAGTCGAGCAACTCGGGATGCGTGGGCTTCTTGCCGGTGCTGCCGAAGTTGTTTGGGTTGCCCGCGATCGGTTGGTCGAAATGCCAGAGCCAGATGCGATTCACGATAGCGCGTGTTGTCAGCGGATTCTCCGCGCCTGCGACCCAGTCGGCGAAGGCTTTGCGGCGGCCTTCGATGGCGTCGGGAATCGGAGTCTTCTGCGCCGCACCGACCACGCTCAAAACGCCAGGCATCACTTTTTCGCCCGAGCCAAACGGATCGCCACCCGTGAGCACCCGCGTTTCCTCAAGGTCGCCGACGGTCATGCGATTTTGCGGCATCCGGAAGGGCTCGTTAATGGTGCTCACCTGCGGCGTGCGCCCGTTGTAGATCGACAGCGCCACTGGTTCGTAGCGGTCGAGTTCCCACTTGAGCCGTTCGAGGGACTTGCGGGCGACACGCTCCAGCCCGAACTGCTCCGGCGTGAAACCGAAGAGCTTCGCCGGGAACTCGCTCTCCGCCACGCCTTGCTTCATCAGAGCGCTGCGCGCTGCTGAAAACACATCGGAGATGCCGCGCTTGTTCGCGGCGGATTTGCCCCGCGCCCCATCGACAGCAGCGTTCCACTGAGCGGTCTCTTTCTTCTGTTTGATGAACCACCGCTGTGCATTGAGCAGCAGCACGTCGTCGAGTTCCGCCAGGGTGGCCACATGCTCATCGCGCCGCAGCTCCAAATACTTCTTTTCTTCGAACCCCTGGGTGTTCTCTTCCGGCAGGAACGGAGCGGGACGCTCGGCGAGCTGCGTCGTCGCAAACACGGCCTGCAGCGAGTAGTAATCACGCGTCGGCACGGGATCAAACTTGTGATCGTGGCACCGAGCGCATTGCAGAGAGTGCGCGAGAAACGTCTCGCCCACGCTATTGCTCACATCGTCGAGGAAACGCTGGCGCGCGATCTTCGCCACTTCCATCCCGGTGAGTTCCCACGGCCCCATGCGGAGAAAGCCGGTGGCGACGAGCATCTCGGGATTGTTCGGGTCGATTTCATCCCCGGCGATCTGCTCGCGCACAAACTGGTCGTAGCGTTTGTCCGCATTGAAAGCTCGAACAACGTAATCGCGATAGCGCCACGCATTGCCGCGCTCGTAGTCATTGGCAAGGCCCGAGGTATCGCCGTAACGCGTTACGTCGAGCCAATGTTGTGTCATGCGTTCGCCGTAGTGCGGCGAGGCGAGCAGGCACTCGATCACCTTCGCAAACGCCTCCGCGTCCGGCAGCGGGTCATTCACGAACCCATCCACCGCCTCCGGCTTTGGCGGCAGTCCCGTAAGATCAAACGTCGCGCGCCGAATCAGCGTCACGCGATCAGCTGCCGGTGCAGGATAAAGACCGGCCAGCATTTTCGCCGCGATGAAGGCGTCGATGGGATTGCCAGAACTCTCGAGTGGCGACGGCTTCTTCACCGGCTGATACGCCCACAATCCCTCGGGCTTGTATCTGCGATTCGTCCATTCCGGCGACTGACCGCCCGACGTCACCGTCGTGACGCCATCCTCCGCCGACCACTTCGCTTTGTTTGCCTTCGCGATGATTTGCACCCGCGCCTCGTCCGGCCAGGGCGCACCCCCCGCGATCCATTCTTTGATCCAGGCGACTTGTTCCGCGTAGAGCTTGTCCGCCTCCTTCGGCGGCATCGCCTTCCAATCGTCGTCGTGTGCACGCGTGACCGCAAGAAAGAGTGGACTCTCCTCAGGCTTGCCCTCGATAAACGCAGGCTTTCCGCTGTCGCCGCCGATCAGCGTGGATACGCGCGTCCGCATGTCCAGCCCGCCCTTCATTTTCGCATCATCCTTGCCGTGGCACGCGAGACACTTTCCGGCAAAGAGCGGTGCAATGCGGCGCACGAAAAGAAGCTCTGCCTCCCCGGCCCATGCCGGGCAAGTAAACTGGAGAAACAGAACGAAAATGGCAAAGGGCTTCACGGAAGGAAGAGAAACTCGTTCGAATTGAACCGTGCACGGCAAAGAGTGTCGAGTCCTCTCTCTGGGTGGCAAATTAGGGGTCAGGGATGAATGGCACTAAGATAACGAATGCCCAAAATGCAAAGAAAATGCCCATTTTCGGTCACTTGTTGCGGTGGAGTGTTTCTCGGTAACAGCGCCGGTGTTTTGTCAGCAACGCAAATGGCTTCGGACGGCGCTGCACCGCACGCGGTTCGCGACGGCCGGGCCTTTCCGGAACTAAGTCTTCGGCCAACGACTCTAATAAGATTGCATACAACTCTCGTCGGCGCTTGCCCGTCTTGGCCACTCCCAATGCCAGCGAAAAGTGCCAGACCGCATCCACCGACCCCTTGAAACTAACCCGATCGAGCGCCACCGAATGCTCACGCGCGGCGGCCGCCAGGCTCCGGCGTCGTCGGTCGCACCCGGCAACTGCGCCGCGAGCAAACCGCGCACCCGCTGGTAAGCCGAGATGATGGCCGCCGCCACTTCCTTTTCGGCGGCGGCGACAAACTTGGCCCGCTGCTCCGCCGACGCCCCCGCGCCGCGCGTGGCGATGCGCATGTCGGGCGTGGCGACGAACGGGTTGTCTGCCGGCTTCTGGGCGGTGAAGCCATCGATTTGCTCCCCTGATCCGCGGATAGGAATCTGAAAATGAGAGAAAAAGCTCTCTACTGTGCTTTTTTCGCTTGCATAGGCTATATATGCTGTAGCGAACACGAATGCGCCGCGCGCATACCACTCCAGTCCAAGACCGCCTTCGGGGCACTTCCCAACTCGGGCTTGCAGCGCTATTTCCGTGCAGACTGTGCTTGCCATGAGAATTGAATTTGTCGCCACCGACTATTGGGGAATGAGAACCACGGATAAACGCCGATAGACGCAGATTCCATGCCCTTTCTATCCGCGTCAATCCGTGTTCATCCGCGGTTCTCCTCTCCTTTATCCGCGGTTTTGGG
>CAMAPG010000178.1 GCA_945859965.1 Opitutus sp. GAS368
CCGCGTTGAAAAAGAGATCCACCGCCTCGGTCCGCCCAATCCCGAGAAACTCCGCCAGGGGCAAAATCGCCGGCCGGAAGCCCCCGCTCAAGACAACCGGGGTCCAGCCGTCCGCCACCAGCGTCTTGATCGTGGCCGCGGCCGACGGCTCAACCGTTTCGACATACAGCCGACCCACGGCCGCCACATCGCTGACGCGCGGCTGGATGATTTCGAGCCGGCGGCCAAACACGGCCTCCACCGGCAGTTTGCCGTTCATCGCGTCATTGGTCATCGCCTCGACCCGGGCGAATACCTCCGGGCCACGGGCCCGCCCCAGTTCGTCAATTCCCTCGATCGCGCTCAACGTGCTGTCGCAGTCGAAACAAATAAGTTTGGCGTTGCCCACGGAACACACGGAAAACACGGAAGGGATTCCGATCAATGCTTGTTTCCTTGAATCTCACGCCGGTTGCACCGGCAGGGCCTGACAAACACTCCTAGTAAAATCCGATCTGCCTTTGCCGAATTCCGTGTCTTCCGTGGGCATAAAAAAAAGCCCGCCAGAATCGGCGGGCTTCATAAAGGAGCAGAACGAGACGCGCTTATTTCTTCGCGGCGCCGCGCTTGAACTTCGAGGTGAACTTCTCGACGCGACCGGCGGTGTCGACCAGGCGCTTCTCGCCGGTGTAGGCGGGATGCGAGTCCATGGTGACGTCACGGATGACGACGTAATATTCACTGCCATCGATGGTCTCCTTGCGGGCGGACTTCATCGTGGAACGGGTGAGGAAACGCTTGCCTGTCGCAACATCGAGGAAGCAAACGTTATTGAGAGTGGGATGTACTTCGGCTTTCACGGCGATAAAAGGTTTGGATTAGCCCTGACGCGCCTTGTAGCGCGGGTCGGTCTTGTTAATCACGTAGATCTTGCCGCGGCGGCGGACTACCTGGCAGTCCGGGTGACGCTTCTTGGCCGATTTAATGGAGGAGACGACTTTCATAAAAGGCGTCAAAACAGAGTGCGGGGCTACCTCTGTCAACGGTATAGTTGGCGCGGTAGTGTCCTAATTTGAAATCAGAATTACCGAATGGTCTAACTGGCATGAAACCCGCAGGATGGATGCGGAGCAACGGGCAAAACTACTGCGGGAAAGGCTGCGGGCTATCCGGGGTTATTCGCTCCCTGCCTACCCCATCGCCAAGGGTCGCAAATGGACTCCATCTAAGCCGTTCCGGCTTTACCCCCAAAACGTGCCAGTAGGACCGCACGCCAACTGCTATCCCTAATCCAAGGCGGACGGCCAAAGAGTCGCCGCATACTGTCATTGCTCGGAAACGGCGGAAGAAAAATGCGTCCGTTTAAGGACGATTCGGAGGCGGGTTTGGATCGAGTCCTAGAAGCGATGGACGCTGGTCTAACCCCGCTGTCAGGGAAGGATCTTTGTTCGCCTACTACACCCTAGTGGCATCACCCAGCACAATCGCTACCATGTGGGGATCGTGAACGTCTTCCTGAATGAATTGATCGACGGAAAGGGATCTGGAGGGGAAATCGCGCCCGCCACCAGCCCTTCACCGCCCAAGCTGACCCACCAGAGCCAGCCACAGCGCGAGCGTTTCCGACTTTCCGTTCTCCGCATTGGGATGCTCGGATCGGACCGCCGTCTGCACCAGGACCAGCTTCGAGCTCGGATGCACAAAAATGTATTGGCTGTAGGCACCGCGGAGCACAAACATGCGCTCCGCTCCAGGGAGAATCCAGAACTGGTAGCCATAGCCATAATAGGGTGTGACGGTCCCCGGCGCAAGATGTGGGTCCCCGGGGTGATGGGTCGTGGCATCGAGAATGAACTGCCGGGGCACAATCTGCCGGCCATCCCACTCCCCGTCATGCGCCAGCAGCCGGCCCAGCCGCGCATAGTCGCGCAGCACCGCATTGAAGCCGGAGGTTGGGAACTCCTGGCCCGAGGTATCGGCCCACCATGTCGCATCCGCCTCCGCTCCGATCGGCTGCCAGAGTTTTTCGCTGAGATAATCGCACAAGGCCCGGCCGGTAGCCCGCCGAAGTACAATGCCGGTCGTTTCGTTGTCCCCGCTGGAATAATCAAAATGCGTGCCGGGCGGATGAACGCGCCGGTCGTGGCCGGCGAGCACCGCGACCGGATCGGCCCCCGGCGAAAACAGCCCATCAACCAGGCGCCGCCGGGACACGCCGTCGTTCACCCCGTTGATCCGACGTTCAAACTCGACCCCGGACGACATCTGCAGGAGCGCCCGCAGCGGGGTCTCTCCATAAGGTTTGCCCGCGAGCTCGGGAATGTAGCGGGAGGCATGATCCGACAGAGAGCGGATCCTGCCCTCTCCCACCGCGATACCAACGAGCAGCGACAGGATGGACTTGGCCATCGACGCCGACATCAAACGATCCGTGTCCGTCCGGCCATACTGGTAGCGCTCAAGCAAGATAGTGTCGCCCTGCAGCAACAGCAAGCCCGTCACGGGAAAGTGGTTTAGATAATCATCCAGCGATTGCTGCCGCCCGTTGAACTCATAGTGGACCACCGGTTCAGCCTTCGCGCGCCGGAAGCTCCACGGAACCGCCGCCCGGGCTGCACGATTCGACGGAAAGATCGTGTCGTATCGGCTAGATGAGCCTACCAGATAGCGGGGCTCCATCCATGTGTCGCGGCCTCCCGCACGGTAGCCCGATTCCGCCCCGAAAAGCCCGGCTTCGGGCCCGGAGGGTCGGAAAACCGCCTGGCCGGCGCCAGTTGGGGACAAAAAAACTCCCAGCGCCAGCCAGAGCATCGCAGGGCAATTCAGCCAAGAGATGAGCTTCATCAGGATAAACTATTGGGTAGTGGGTCCATTTGAAATGAAAACGATCACCGCGCCTGTTCTTGTTCCTGCTTACGCTTTAGCTCTTGGGGTTGATGTACATTGCCGGTGATAAAAACGCCACACCCCCTCAAGACTATCCACACAATAATGCCAGCCACCGTGTCGTGGTCATTTATGGCAAGCCAAGCGGCTGCTGCAAGCGCCACGACCATCGTCAAGAACACTAAAAGTCGTCTTAAGTGAATTTTTTAGTGCCGGCTTGAGTGGCCTTCGGTCTTTCCGGAACACTAAGTAATTCAATGATATCCGACAACTCCAAACACGGCTTGCAGCCTGCGCGATAGCAGTGGTTGGTGGTGGGTGATTTGAAATCCCCCGCACTGGACCGTGCGGCCCGGTGTAAACCCATTCCCACCGCTGGGATCCCAATCAGTTCACACCCGGGTCCTCGGGCTCGTTGGCGAGGAGTCGCCACTCATGGCCGAGGTCGCCGAGCACGGTGCGCCATAACGCTTTGTCCGGCGTGTGCGCCATGAGATCGGCCGGCACGGCCGCAATCACCCACGTATCCTTCTTCATCTCCCCTTCCAGCTGTCCGCCGGTCCAGCCCGAGTAACCCAGAAACGCCCGCAGATGCGTGCCTTCCTCGGCGGCAAGTTGTGCGGCCTTTTCCGGCTCGATGCCGAAATAGAGCTTGAACCCATCTTCCTCCGCCTGCCAGGCCGCTAGCATCAGCTGTTCAGGCTGGACCGGGCCGCCGTGATAGACCGGGACCGAGACCAGCGGACCGAGGGAAAATTCCCCGTTCAGGTCACCCAAATTGCGCCCCACCGGTCGGTTCAGTACCACCCCCATGGCCCCTTCACTGCTATGCGCCGACATCAGGATCACCGTGCGGCGGAAGTTATCGTCCTGCAGCCGGGGATGGGCCAGCAGGAGCGAGCCGACGAGGTTTTTTTTCCGGGCGCCTTTGGAGCGTTCGCGCATGGGCTTCAGTCAGGTGAGCTGCAGCACCTTCACGCCGGCATCCGCCAGCATCGGCGCGACGAGGGGATCGTTGTGATAATCGAGGCGGTACTTGATTTCCGAGATGCCGGAAGCCGAGAGGATCTTCACGCAGTTGATGCAGGGGTAATGCGTCACATACGCCACGCAACCGCCCACGGAACTTCCCCGCCGGGCCGCATCGGCGATCGCATTTTGCTCGGCATGGACGGTCGCCTGTTCATGACCGTCGCGCAGCCGGGAGGTATGGGCCGCACCGGGGAGATAACCGTTGTAACCGGCCGCCACGATGCGGTTTTTGCGGTCGCCGGCCGTGACGATCACGCAGCCGACATGGAGGCGCTCGCAATTGGACCGCGTCGAAATCAGTACGGCGGTGGCCATGAAATACTCGTCCCAGGACGGACGGTGCGGAAAGGCCGCGGCAGCTTCGGCGATCAGGTCGACGGGTGAAGGCGTATCGCTCATCGCCTCCACCGTGGCGCAGACGGAAAAAAAATCCACCTCGAACCGCGGAAGATTTTGCTCCATAGAGTGGAGCATCATGCCGAGCCTTTCCGATCTTGTGACCTATTGCGACCAGCGCACCCGGCGGGCGGCGTTCAAGGATGCCCCCGGCGCCTTCAACGGCTTGCAGGTGGCCAACGATGGCCGGGTGACAAAGATCGGCGCAGCAGTCGACGCCGGCCTCATCCCCTTTCAGAAGGCCGTCGCCGCCGGCGTGGATTTCCTGATCGTGCACCACGGCATGTACTGGGACATGCCCAAGCCGCTCACCGGACCGATGTATCAGCGCGTCGCCACCTTGGTAAACGGCAACTGCGCGCTCTACTCGAATCATCTGCCCCTCGACGGCCATCGCGAGATTGGGAACAATGCCCTGCTCGCGCGTGAACTCGGGCTCAGCCCGACCCGGCCTTTCCTGGTCCGCGACGGCGAAGCGGTCGGCTGTGTCGCCGAATCCAATTTGAAAAGGGCCGCCCTCCGCAAAAAACTCGAAGCCTCCTACTCGCGCGTCATCGCCATCGAATGCGGCTCGGCCGCCCCCCGCGCGATCGCGTTCTGCAGCGGCAGCGGGAACAGTGCCGTGCCCGAGCTCGCCGCCGCGGGCGTCGATACCCTGGTGACCGGGGAACTGCGCGAAGAATGGTTCAACGTCGCCCAGGAGCAAAAGCTCAATCTCTACCTGTGCGGCCACTATGCGACAGAGGTCCACGGCGTGAAAGCGCTCGCCGCCGAACTCGGGAAAACCTTCGGACTGCCGTGGACGTTTATCGGGACCGATAATCCGCTCTGAGGCTGTACTGTAGACCAGATCGCTGACCTGGTTCTTTGGAAACTCGTCCTCCGTCGCCTCTCGAGAACCTCCGATGGCGAGGAACGCTTAACGCTCAACTTTCAACGTTTAACGCTAAGTCAGAAGTGCGTTCATCCCTTGAGCGTTAAAAGTTGAACGTTCGTCACGCCGCGATTCTCACAGCCCGGCGACAATTGAGTCTTCACTTCCGCGGGTTCCATGTCTTCCGTGGGCTGGTCATGAAACGCATTGCCATCCTCAACGGACCCAACCTCGACCGTCTCGGCAAACGTGAGCCGGAAATCTACGGCCGCGCGACCCTGGCCGATCTCGAAGCCGCCTTGCGCGCAGAGTTCGGCAAGTCGGCGCAACTCGAGTTCTTTCAGTCCAATCACGAGGGCGCGTTGATCGACAAAATCGGAGCGCTGGCCGACGCCAAGGCCGACGGCATCGTCATCAACGGCGGCGCCTTCACCCACACGAGCGTGGCCTTGCGCGACGCGTTGTTGGGCGCGCACATCCCGACGATCGAGGTGCACATTTCCAATCTCTATAAGCGCGAGGATTTCCGTCACAAATCCCTGACCGCCCCGGCATGTGTCGGAATCATCAGCGGACTTGGTCTGGAAGGTTATCACGCGGCGCTGCGGTTCCTCCTGAAACCGTAAGCGGGCGTTCGCCGTGTCCTTACCACTCGCCCGTCCGGACGCGGTTGCGCCCACCCTCGGGGCCGCGTGGCTCGTGTGCCATACCAAGCCGCGTTGCGAAAAGAAATTCGCCGCCCTCATGGCCGCGGAGCAGCTGGACCATTACCTGCCCTTGGTGCAGAGCGTGCGCCGCTACCTGAATCAAACCAAGCGCTTCACCAAGCCGCTTTTCCCCGGCTACGTCTTTGCGCACGTGTCCGCCGAAAAGAAGGCGCGGATCTATCAGCAGGATCTCCTGGCCCGGGCCATTGTCGTCGCCGACGAACCGCTTTTCCTCCGGCAACTCGACGATGTCAGGACCATTGTTTCGTCCGGTCTCGAGCTGAGCCTTCATCCGCTCCTCACGCGGGGCCGGCGGGTCAAGGTGATGGGCGGACCGCTGCATGGCGTCGAAGGCTATGTCGACGATCCGACCCATCCCAGGGGTATCATTGTCGCGATGGACGTGCTCCAGCAGGGCTTGCTGGTGAAAGTGCCGATCGAGAATCTGCAGCCGCTGCCCTGAACCTCGCCTGATGTAGGAGCCTGCTTGCAGGCGATGGCTTGGCTTCGATCCGGTTTAGCCGCAAAAAAGCGCAAAATCGGACCCCGACCCGGAAAATTCTAGCCGGATTTCCGGATTTTTTGCGCCTTGTGCGCCTTTTTTGCGGCTAAAATAATCCGAAATCGCCTGCAAGCAGGCTCCTACAACGCAATCCAAAGCGCCTTGCCCGCGTGCATCACTGCGCACGTGACCAGCGCGGCGGCGACATCATCAGCCACCACGCCCCAGCCATCCGGCAGCGACTGCAGTTTCCCAATCCCCAGCGGCTTCAGGATATCGAAAAAACGAAACAG
>CAMAPG010000179.1 GCA_945859965.1 Opitutus sp. GAS368
GGCAATCTGGGTAGGACAGTCGATTCACGCGAGATAAATAAGCGTCAAATCACCTTTAGGCGTGGCAGTCATCAAGGAACTTCCGCGTGAACCAACTGTCCCACCCAGAAGTGGGTTCGTTGGTACGTTTTTATTGGCCGGTTGCCTTATTGCGCCGCTGGGCTGAGGGCTTTTTCTAGGCGACACCCAAGCAACGAACAAAATAGCTGATCCCAAACGCGTTATTTTCTTTTTGGCGAGCGGCGGCCTGAAAACGACATGAAATGGTCCGTTCGATTAGACGAGCATTCGTACTTGTACTCAATCGCTTGCGATGGGACTCGTACGCGATGACAAGCGATCGAGTAGCAAGGGTCTTTAGTTTTGTGGCTTTTTTTGCCCAAGAAAGATCTTGGGCAGCGTTGCCAGCATGGGCTAGAATCCGGCAGTGCTCCTTGGGGGCTTGCCACCAAAACCCCAGGATTTTCTAAAGCATGGACTCGGAAAATCATCTAGTTTGGAAGACTGACTTCACGATAGGACGTCCCTGATTACATGCCCATGCACATCCGTGAGGCGGCGCTCGATGCCGTTGTGGTAGAAGGACAGGCGCTCGTGGTTGAGGCCGAGGATGTCGAGGATCGTGGCGTGGAAGTCATAGACGGTGGCGACATTCTCGACGGCCTTGTAGCCGAATTCATCCGTCGCGCCGAAACTGAATCCCTTCTTCACGCCCGCGCCGGCGAGCCATGCGGTGAAGCCGTTCGGGTTGTGATCGCGGCCGCTCGCGCCTTTTTGGAAGGTGGGCATACGGCCGAATTCCGTGCACCACACAACGAGCGTGTCGGCGAGCAGGCCGCGCTGCTTGAGGTCGGCGAGGAGCGCGGCGGTGGGCTGGTCCATGACTTCGCCGTGCTTGACGTATTGCGGCTGGAGCGACTTGTGGCCGTCCCAATTGCTCACGCCCTCGCCGCCGGTCTGGTAGGCGCCGTTGAAGAGCTGCACAAAACGCACGCCCTTTTCCACTAGACGCCGCGCGAGGATGCAGTGCCGCGCGTAGGCGGCCTTGAGGTCCTTCACGGGATTGCCCGCCTGATCGGCGCCATATAGCTTCAAAATGTGCGCGGGTTCCGAGGAAATGTCGGCGACTTCCGGGACGGAGAGCTGCATGCGGGCGGCGAGTTCGTAGCTGGAGATGCGGGCGGCGAGTTCCGAGTCGTCAGGGAAGCGTTCGAGGTGGTGCCGGTTCAGCGTGGCGATGAATTCGCGCGTGGCGCGGTCGGTCGCCGGTGAAAATTCCGACGGACGCGCAAGGTTGCGCAGCGGCTGGGTGGCGTTGAAGTCGGTCCCCTGAAATGCCGCAGGCAGGAACCCCGGCCCCCAGAAATTCCCGGCGGACTGCGGCACGCCGCGGGGGTCGGGGATCGCCACGTAGGCGGGCAGCGTGTCGTTTTCACTACCGAGCGCGTAAGTGGTCCACGCGCCCATACTGGGGAAACCATCGAGCGTGAAGCCCGTCGCCATGAAGTTCTCGCCGGGCCCGTGCGTGTTCGTCTTTCCCGTGAGCGAATGGATGAAACACATCTCATCCGCGAGCGCGCCGAGATGCGGCACAAGTTCGGAAACCATCTTGCCGCTCTGCCCGCGAGGACGGAATTCCCACGGGCTCTTGTTCAGATTCCCCTGCGCGCCCTGGAACGTGACCAGCCCCTCGGCACCCGGCATTGGCTGGCCGTGGCGTTTGATGAGTTCAGGCTTGTAATCAAACGTGTCCACCTGGCTCACCGCGCCCGAGCAGAAAATCATAATCACGCGGTTGGCCCGCGCCGGGAAGTGCGTCGGTCGCTGCGCATTCGGATTCGCGGGATTGATCTGCGGGCGAATCGGGCCGGTTGCGCCGAGCGCGCGTTCCCGGCCAAGCAGATGCGCGAGCGCGATACCACCGAGCCCGGTGCCGCTTTGGGCGAGGAAATTGCGCCGACTGAGGTAGGGATGCATGGTCTGGGCCTTAGAAGACGAAGAGAAACTCGCTCGTGTTGTAGAGCGCGCGGGCAAAGGACTGGAGGCCGTGGGCGCGGATCATTTCCGCGGAGTTGCGCTGCTCGTAGGCATCCGGCGGGCGCGCGTAGAAGAGGCGGAATGCCAGCACCGCCTGCGACTCAGGCGATTCGCCAGCCTCGAGCCGCAGACGCTTCGCAAGGAGGTCGGACTGCTGCGTGGTGAAACTGCTGTTGAAAAGATTCAACGCCTGCAGCGGGGTGTTCGAGCGGCTGCGCTTCGCCATTAACGAGCCACCATCCGGGCAATCGAATGATCCGAACACGCCGTCCTGCGCAGCGCGGATGCGGAAGAGATACACCATGCGGCGGTATTCGGCCGGCGTGTAATTCTCCTTCGGGAAGTAGTGCATCACATTCTCCGTTACGACATCCATGAGGTAAAAACCGGGGCCGCCCATTTTCAAATCGAGCTCGCCCGATACGGCGAGCATGCTGTCACGGATGGCCTCGGCCTCCAACCGGCGCGGCGTGTAACGCCAGAGGTAACGACCATCGGCATCCACCTTCGCGGCATCCGTGCGCGGTGCGGACGACTGCTGGAATGTCGCGGACATCAGGATCAGCCGCTGGATGTGTTTGAGGGACCAGCCGCCCCTCACGAATTCATCCGCGAGCCAGTCGAGCAATTCAGGATGCGTCGGGCGGCTGCCATTCGCGCCGAAATCGCTGGGAGTATCCACGATGCCGTTGCCGAATGTGTAGTGCCACAGCCGGTTCACGAGCACGCGCGCGGTCAGCGGGTTTTGCGGGCTGGCGATCCACTCAGCGAGCCGCACGCGACGCTGCTGGTCGGGCTCGTCCACGGCGAGGCCGAGCGTGCCCATGACGGTGAGTGCATCGGGCGCGACGACCTCGCGCTTCTGCATGGGTTCGCCACGGTAAAGGCGATATGTCCTCTCCGGCGCAGCGGAGAATTTTCCCACCCACGCGTTCTCGGAAAACTTGTCGATGCGCGTTTTCAGCCCGGCGAGATCCACTTGCAGTTGCCGCGCGGCAGTGGCCTCCGATGACGGGAGCTTTGCAAAGAAATCGACAGGATCACCCTCGGCGTTGAATGGCTGCCGGTCCTCCGAACTGGCGACCAATGTCCATTTCCCCGACTCCGCGGAGACCTCGATCCGATACTGCGTCGCAACACGGTCGGCGAAACGCACGTCGCGATCGCGGCTCCACACCATGCGATCGATGCGGGCCTTTTCGGGGAAACCAATCTGCACCCAGCCCTGGCCTTTGGCGTTGGAAATCCAACTCTGGCTGTTGCCATACTTGCCGTCGTTGACGTGTTCCAGCTTGTGAATCGCGTATCCCGGCAGTGTGCCCGAGGCGCTCGCGATCGAGCCATTTGCAGCGAGCGCGACGTTCTTTCCGTCGGTGTCGTAGATTTCCAGTTCGTCGATGCACGCCTCGCCGCTGTTGGTCGCGAGAATAGTGAATTTTACAGCCACCGCGTCCGCCGGCGGGAACGTCTCTTCGTTCAGCTCCGCATTCACCGGTGGACGCAACTTTCCGGGAACGGTCGGCGCCGACTCTTTTCCCGCTGCTGCCGCCTTTTTGCGAAGAGCATCCAGTTGCGCATTCTTCGCCGCCTCGTCCGCCTTCAACGCCAAGAGTTCTTTCTGCGCTGCGGCGTCCGTCTTTTCCCGCAGCGCACGCTCTCCATGATTCACTCCCGCGAATACCGCCTGCATCGCATAGTAGTCCTTCTGCAAAATCGGATCAAACTTGTGATTGTGGCAACGCGCGCAGCCCATCGTGAGGCCGAGGAACGCCGTTCCCGTCGTGTTCACCATGTCGGCGAGTTCGTCCTGCCGCTGCATCAGCGTGAGGTTGATGTCCGGGCTCTTCACGATGTCGTGTGGCCCTGCGACGAGGAAACCAGTCGCCGCATCGACGCCCAGTGCATCGCCCGCAATTTGTTCCCTGATGAACCGGTCGTACGGCTTGTCCGAGTTCAGCGACGCAATGATGTAGTCGCGGTAATGGTAGGCCGTCTTACGTTCGCGGTTTGTTTCGAAACCATTCGTGTCGGCATAGCGAACCACATCCATCCAGTGCCGCGCCCAGCGTTCCCCGTAGCGAGGACTTTTCAGCACCTCATTCACCAGTCGTGCATAGGCATCGGGTCGCGTGTCATCTACAAAGGCACGCACCTCTTGCGGCGTCGGTGGCATACCATGCATCACCAGATAAAGCCGGCGAATCAGCGTCGCCCTGTCTGCAGCGGGCGAGGGGACCAGCCCTTTTTTCCGCTGCTCGGCCTGCACAAGGTGATCTATCTCATGTCCTGTTTCCGCTGCTGCTGGCCGTTTAACAGATTGGAATGACCAATGTTCCGTCTTGATTTGCAGGGAAGCCACTGCCGCATCAGTGCCTGGCATTTTCGCTCCATCATCAATCCAGGCTTTTAACACTCCAACTTGTTCTGCCGTGAGCCGGCCTCCCTCCGGTGGCATGGCTTCTTTTGCATTCCCAGAGGTCACCCGCTTGATGATGTAACTGTCCGCACTGGCCCCGCGCACGAAGAGCGGTTCTCCTGATTCCCCGCCACGCAAAACTCCCAGCGCTGTATCCAGCCGCAGCTTGTTCTTCTGCTCACCCTCACCATGGCAGTCGAAACAGTGCTCCTCCAAAATCGGCTTTACCTTGCTCTCAAAGAAAGTGCTGTACAGCGGTGGTGCCGCATGCACAGAAAGCGGAAAGATGATGGCAACCAGACTTACAATGCTGCGATGGACCTGGAATGTCATGAGTTTCATCTCGAAAGTTTTCCTTCCTGTGGAGTTGGGCGTTTCAATTCGCCAAGTTGAGCGTTGAGGTATTCGTCTAGCAGAGCGACAAGTTCATCTTTCGACGGGTCGAAAACCTCGAATGCATGTGGCCAGCGGAAGTGGACATGTTGTGCGTGGCTCTCGGCGATGTTGGCATCGATCCAGGCAGACAAGGGACGGCCCCCTTTCACAAACAGGAGCGCTGGACAACGATTCTTCTGAATCATGTGAAAGAGCGGAATGGCTTCATTGTACAGCCAGGGATTCTTTTCAGGGCCACCGGTCCAGTCGCCCGAGCACTCTCCGATGGCACCATCGAGCGATAGGATGCCATTCACGTCACTGGAAAAATCACGATGCTCGCCGTCTCCCTCGAACCTCGGGTCGCCGTTGGTCACACCGACCAGCCCGGCAATGTTTCCGCCCGCGGAGCCACCCGCCACAACAATGAAGGAGGGGTTGAGGTTGTATTTTTCCGCGCTCATTCTCACCCACCGGACGGCGGCCTTCACATCCCAGACCGCTGCCGGAAAACACGCCTCTCGCCCGAGGCGGTATTCGACCGCGATGCCCCCAAAACCCTTTCCGGCCAGGCTCATCGCAACCGGTCGGTTACTGCGATGGTTACCGGAAAGCCAGCCACCCCCGTGAACGAAGATAGCCACTGGCAATCGTTGCCCGGGCTTGTCTTTCGGCGTGTAGTGATCGAGCAACGGCGCCCGTTCTCCCAGCTTGTTGTAAACGATATTCTCGTGGACGTTCAGGCGCTCATCGGAGGGGCGCACGGCAATCTGGACCTTGCTGATTTCTGCTTCGCCCAGGTCCATCGTTTTGCGGATGGCCGGAATCCAGTTGTTCGTGAGAAACGCAGCAATCTCCCTGTTTATGAGGTCATACTCGCTTTCCGCTTTGATCAGAATCCCGTCTTTGTTCCGCACCAAAGCGATCTTGTATTTCTCGTTGAACCGCTCTGGACGAGGGAACCAGTTGCGATATGGATTTGGCCCCTTGTGCGTTGCGTTCGCGAGCCGCCCATGGCCTTGAATGAGTTGCTGGTCGTCAACCGCGCGGCTGAGCTTTTCAGCGGGTGCAAGTGCTCGTCCATCCCCGGCGTGAAGCACAGCCACCAGGGCCAACGGCAATGCAAGGATGAGAGTGATTGGTTTCATAATCCGGCAACGGTTCACGCAAACACCTCCATTACCGGATTGCCCTTGTCCGCCACGGTGAAGGGCCTGCCGGACGGCGAGTGCTCGATGTGTTGCAAATCGATGCCCATGGCCTGCGCGATGGTGGCGTTGCAGTCCTGCATGGTGACGGGGTTTTCCGCGACGCGTTCGCCGATTTCGTCCGACTTGCCGTGGACGTAGCCGCCCTTCATTCCCGCACCGGCGAGCCACCAAGTGAAGACGCCAGGCGACACTCGGGCCATCCATTTTAAACGAGACCGTAGTCGACTGCAAAATTTTATTTCTAAATACATGTCCAACGATCGGAACCAGGGCCTACGACGAATTCCGCAACAAGAAATCGCCCTGCCCGGACGCCAGTGCCTAGAATCAGACAACGAAACTACCCCTGTCGATTTCATTCAACCAAACAACGGTGGCTGAAAAGCAATTGGAGGAGGACTTACGTCACGCTGGTAGGGGCGAACCGCCCGTTCTGAAGCCGCTCTGCCCTCGACGTATCGCTTCCTGAGCAAGTGACTCCGGTGTCCCGGCGA
>CAMAPG010000180.1 GCA_945859965.1 Opitutus sp. GAS368
TGCTCAGCTGCGGCCTGGCCCCCGGCTGGGACGACCGGGATTTCGAACTCGGCGGGCGCAGGGAACTCCTCGCGGAATTTCCCGAACACACCGCCATCATCACCACCTTGACCCGGACGGACTCCTCCGCGCCATAAAGTCGCCGCCCGCCTAACACCCGATCTGCCGGATTTTTTAACCACAAAGGTACAAAGATACAAAGAAAGGCATGCAGCAGAACCAATCAGCGGATCGGCCTTTGTGTCTTTGTACCTTTGTGGTTAAAAAATCCGAGTAGATCGGGTTTGAACTGGATCACTCAGAAATATTCGAACGGATTTTGACAGCCTTCGGCCCGGCCGACAGTGTTCGCCCAATGTCCCTGGCCCATCTTCGCAAAGACTACAACCTTGCCGGCTTGGTCGAGAAAGACCTCGCGCGCGATCCCTTCCGCCAGTTCGACAAATGGTTCCAGGAAGCCACCGCAGCAAAAATTGAGGAACCCAATGCCATGGTCCTGACCACGGCCACGCGCGACGGACGGCCTTCCGTGCGCACCGTCCTGCTCAAGAGCGTGGATGGCCGCGGGTTCGTCTTCTTTACGAATTACGAAAGCCGCAAAGGGCGCGAGCTCGAGGCCAACCCGCGCGCCAGCGTGCTGTTCCATTGGAACGTGCTGGAACGCCAGGTGATCATCGAAGGCACGGTGACCAAGGTCGCCCGCGAGGAAAGCGAGGCGTATTTTCATTCGCGGCCGCTCACCAGCCAGCTCGCGGCCTGGGCGTCGCAGCAAAGCTCGATCATTTCCGGCCGGCCCGTCCTCGAGGGAAACCTGAAGGCCCTCGAAAAAAAATACGCCGGGCTGGAAGTGCCCCTGCCGCCGCACTGGGGGGGATTTCGTCTCGCGCCGGAAAGCGTGGAATTCTGGCAGGGCCGCCGCAGCCGCCTGCACGACCGGTTGCGTTATCGCCGCGAAAAAGACAGTTGGACCGTGGAGCGGCTTTCGCCCTGAGCTGCGCCTTCCCTGGCGCCCGTTGTTATTTTGTCCCCGACTCATCCGCCGTATTCCGGCCTGCATTTCCCGTGAAAAAAAAGCCGTCTGCCCCGCGCAAACCCCGTGCCCGCTCCGCGCAGCTTCCGGCAGCCCTGCTCGCCGCCGCGCTTCGCGCCCAAAGCGAAGGCGTGTTCATCGCGGACTGCCGCCTAGGACCGCAGGGCCTGAAGATCCTGTTCGTCAACGACAGCTTTTGCACCATGACCGGCCGCCCGGCCAAGGATCTGGTCGGCCAGACCCACGGGCCGCTGCACCTCGAAAAGGCGGACTTGGAGCGGCTGAAACGGTGGCTGCAAAAATCGAAACCCACCCAGCCGCTCGTCGGCGAAGGTTATCTGGTCCATCCCTCCGGCAAGACCGTCTACGCATCCTGGAACTTCGACCCGCTATGCGGACCGCGGGGCGGCATCACCCACATTGTCGCGACCTATACCGACAGAACGGAAAAACGCCGGATGCAGGAAACCCTCGTGCATTCCCAGCGCCTCGATGCCGTCGGCCGGCTCGCCGGTGGCATCGCACATGATTTCAACAATCTGATCTCGGTCGTAAACGGCTACTGCCAGATCCTTGCCAGCAAGCTCAGCGACCGCCCGCAGGCCTTGCGCGAAGTCGAGGAGATCCACAAGGCCGGACAAAAGGCCGCCACGCTCACCCGCCAGCTGCTCGCCTTTGGCCGGCGGCAGTCGATGGACCTGCGCGTGATCAATCTGAATCACGTGGTGCGCGAGAACACCACGATCCTCCAGCGCCTGCTGGGCGACGCCGGCGAGCTCGCCCTCGAACTCGATTCCGAGCTCGGCAATGTCCGCGCCGACCCGGCGCAATTCCAGCAGGTGCTGCTCAACCTGGTGATCAATGCCCGCGACGCGTTGCGGGACAAAGGCCGGATCACCATTTCGACGTCCAATCGCATCGTCCGCGCCGGCCTCAACCGCCGGGCGACCGACACGCCTCCCGGGCATTACGTCGTTCTGACGGTGGCCGACAACGGGACGGGGATGGACGCCCATACGCAGGAGCATTTGTTCGAGCCCTTTTTCACCACCAAGGAAGAAGGCAAAGGCACAGGCCTCGGGCTCGCCCTCGTTTATGGCGTCATTCAACAAAGCAACGGATTCATCTCCGTGCACAGCGCGTTGTTGGTGGGATCCACCTTTGAGATCCTGCTCCCCACTGTCAGCGAACCGGCCGAGAAAATTGCGAGCACCCCGTTCCCGACCCTCCCCGCCACCCGCGGACATGAAGGCGTGCTGCTGGTCGAGGACGACGCGGTGGTCAGCAAAATGGTCGCCGGGATTCTGACGTCCGATGGTTACCGCGTCATCACCGTCGGCCAGGCGGACGAAGGTCTCAAAACCCTGGCGGATCAAAACCAAACGGTGCAACTGCTCATCGGGCCGATGGGACCCGCGGGCAGCGACAGCGAAAAACTCGCTCGGTCCTTGAACAAGGCGCACGCGGGGTTGCGCGTGCTGCATACCGGCGGCCAGAAAAATCACCGCCCGAAATGGCTCGCGGCCAATCACCAGATGCACCTGCCCAAGCCTTTTGCCTTGAGCGAACTGTTCAAGGCCGCCCGCCAGCTGCTCGATGACTAGGCGAAGTGCGCGACCATGCTTTATCTCATCCGTCATGCCGATGCCGCCGACGCCGCCCGGGATCACGAACGGCCGCTCAGCACTTTCGGCCACCATCAAGTCCGGCAATTGACGGAATTCTTCCGCGCGAATGCCGCGCTGAAGGACGTGCGGGTTTTCTGGCACAGTTCGCTGGTGCGCGCCCGGGAAACGGCGGAATTGCTCGCGACCGGCTTGGGCGGACGCATCTCCCTGCGCGAGACTGCCGGCCTGCGCCCGGAAGATCCGCCGCAAGCCATGGTGGCTCAATTCAGCTGCCTGGAAGAAAACGTCGCGGTGGTGGGCCACGAACCCCAGCTGAGTGCGCTGGCCACCCTCCTGGTCAGCCCGAAAAGCACGATCCCGGTTTTCCTTTTTCAGAAGGGCACCGTGCTCGCCTTGGAAAAACAGTCCTCCACGTGGTGCGTTTCCTGGAAGATTTCGCCGGAGCTGCTCGGTGAGCTGAAAACTCCCCGGCGCTCCGGCCCCTGACCGGTCCGGCCGGGCGTTTCACGCGGATCAAATCCGCCCCTCCGGGTCAGTAGAAGTGCTTCCCTTCGTTTCAGGCCATGTTTGAAAAATCCCCTATTCCGACGTCTGTCATTCTGAGCGCAGCGAAGAATCCACTTGGATAACATCGAACCCGACGGCGGAATCTCACTGGATTCTTCGCTGCGCTCAGAATGACCGACCATTTTGCAAACACTCCCCGGTTCCACCTCAACCTCCGACCATGACGCTGCACGTCCTACCCGACCGCACCGGCAGTGCCGCCGAGAACATGGCGCTGGATTTCCTGTTGTTGCAGCGTTACCCGGAACCGCAGGCCCTCCGTTTCCGCCATTACAATTGGCACCGGCCCGCCTTCACCTTCGGCTACAGTCAGAAAATCGCCTGGGTCAGCGGCCAGCTGCCTCCCGGCGAATCATTCGATCTCTGCCGGCGGCCAACCGGAGGCGGGGTGGTCGATCATCGCCAGGATTGGACCTATGCGCTGATTCTCCCACGGGGACATCCCTGGGAAGAGCTCCCGGCGCCACAAAGTTATCGGGGCGTACACGAATGCCTCGCCACCGCCCTCCGCCTGCAAGCCATTCCTGCGGGATTGAAACCGCCGGCCGCGGCCACCCCGCCGGCAGGAGGCCAGGCTCCGGGCGTGTGTTTTCAATCCACGGAAATCCACGATGTGATCCATGAACTCTCCGGGGAAAAAATCGCCGGTGGGGCCCAAAAACGGAACAAGCACGGCTTGTTGTTCCAAGGTTCGATCGCGCAAGCGGCCGCCGGACCCGCCATGGACTGGGACCGGTTTCACGCCGACTTCACGGCCGAACTGGCCCGGGCCCTCTCCTGCGAAGCGGAGCCCGTGCCGTGGCCGGATCTGGCCGAATCCGAAGTTGAGGGACTCATCGAACAGTATGCCGCGCCCGAATGGACGGCCCAGCGCTGACCGGGCCGGGTTTTCGGCGCCTCAACTTTTCGGCGTCTCGGGATTCGGGGTCGGCGGGGTCGGCGGGGTCGCCGTCTCGCTTTGGGGCACCGGCTGCCAGAAATAACGTCCGCGCCGCTGATGATCCCAGCGGATGGCGATCGCGGCCAGCAGCACGAGCCCCAGCAGCGCAAGGAACCGGCGGCGTTTCCGCGCCGCCGCCTTGTCCTCGTAGGGATCCTCGATGGAGCGCCGGGCGCCGGCCGGAAGCTTCGCGACATCGGTGAGTGCGGCCCCGAACGGAATGTTGATTTTCACGCGGCCATTTACGGCCCAGCCGTTGCCTTCGAGGATGGGGCCAAGGGTGCGCTGGCGGAGCTTGAGCCAGGCGATGATCATCGAGGGGGTTGAAATCACCAGGATAAGGCCGAGGATCACGAGGGGATACTGCCAGGATTTTAACTGGAAAACATAGCCGAGGATCAAGGTGAGCGCGCTAATGGCGCCCGTCACGACCACGCCGATCGCGGCCACGGTGCCGACGTCCACTTTTTTGGGCGGCTCGGCCGGCTTGGGAGACTTGTCCGCGTGGGCGGTTTTCTCGGCCGCGGCGGCCAGTTTTCCCGTCGCGGAAGCATCGGCGGCCGCCGCGCGTTTGGCCACCTGCTCCTCGATCATGCGGAGGAATTTCTTGTAGGGGGACCAGAACGCCTGCCGGATGCTGATGGGATTTTCGACGATGTGAGTGATCACCACGTCCCAGTCGCGACCGGCCCGGTCATAAAAAATTCCATGGCGGCCGACGAAGAGGTAGTCGCTGTCGCCCTGCGTGAAGCACGCCGCAATGTTCATGGTCGCACCGGCCGCGCGGGTGCAGGTGCAGTAAGCGATGTAGGCCTTGCTCATCGCGGCCAGCGGGTTGGGCGCGTCCACCCGGATGCAGAGCTCGGTCGAGCGGTTGTCGAGGTAAAGCGTGCCGGCCTGAAAAACGGCCCAGCGATCGCGCGAATAGAAATCGGCGAAATTGACGAAATTGTGCAGGAGGGTCCGCAGGTCGCGATGGTAGCGCGTGAGACGCTCGACGTCGCTGATGGCCTTGAACTCGGGCTCGAGGGCCTTGTCGCGGGCGAGCAGCTCGGTAAGCGCCGCACGGCCCTTGCCCGCAATCAGCTCCTTGGCGCGGGGGAGTCCGAGTTGCTCCACGGCCGAGCCCGCCTTGCCGCCCAACCAGGTTTCGTAGGCGGCAAAGCTGGCGTTGAGCCCGGTCCATTCGGCCTCGGTCAGCAGGATTTTGTCCGCACCCAGCACCGGCGTGACCACCGCGCGGTGCAACGTGCCGAGGGCGGCGGCCCACGCGGGATTCACGCCGTCGCGCAAGGGGAGCGGGCGGAACGCGGCAATCGACGCGAGGGGAAAATCGGCGACCTCTTCAGAAGTGATCTTCAAATCCTTGGCCGCGATGGCGAGATATTCGGTCTCGCTGCGGTTGAGGGCGGCGATGGCGCGCGCATCGAAGGCGGCCAGGCGGCAGCGGGCGAAGAAATCGTCGACCTTGGCGCGCACCGCGCGGAGGGCGCTGCAGGCGGCGTCCGTGGCTTCACCGAGGATGGCGATGTCCTTGGTTCCGCTCTGTTCGACCCACGCGATGTAGGCGCCGAGCTCGACGAAGAAGCGATCCACCTGTTCGGAGGTCACCCCGATCGAACCCGTGCGATCGGCCGTGCCCCCAAGGCAGGCGATGATGTCCTTGATCAGCGCCTGTGCGTCGGCGTCCTCCGTGGCCTCGGGCGGCACCACGCCGTCGCCATTCAGGGCGTTGGCGGTGAAAATTTTCGCCGTATCGGCGGCATCGGCCACAGTGATGAGTGCCGCGTCCTTGTTTCCCAAGCTGGCCAGGATCTGCCGCGCGGAGGAAAGCAGGATTTTCCCTTCAGCCGTGGAATCATTGATCGCGGCGAGCGGCAGACCCGTGTCTCCCCCCAGCAGCGCTCCGGCATCCTTGACGCGGGCGGCGGCCCAAGCAATGGCCGCCAGCAGCTCGGGCACCCGGATCCGGCCGTCCCCATCGCCATCAATCAGGGCCAGGGTCTTGTCATCCAGTTCGAGCCCCTTGACCGGACTGCTCAGGGCAACCCAGAGCTTTTGGTCGAGGTGCTTGAGGTTGAGGAGGTCGGCACCGGTCTCGATCAGAACCTGATCGAGCCCGCCGGTGCGGAAGAATTTCCAGACATGGGGGGCAGCGGCATCAGGCATAAAAGAAAGAGTGGAAGCGCGACGCACGCCGAGTTCTCGCCAAAACACGGCGGAACGCAATCTCGATGAGTCCGCTCATTCCCGCCGGAGCGTAATGACACACTCGAGGTGGCGGGTTTGCGGGAAGAGATCGAAGGGCTGCACCG
>CAMAPG010000181.1 GCA_945859965.1 Opitutus sp. GAS368
GCAGGTGGTAAACGACCGTGAAGCGCGGCGAAACCCCCTCGGCCCAGTCGATTGCCGTCACATCGACCAACATGTCAAAACCGTCCTGATCGCGCAGGTGGCGCAGGACGGACAGCACGTCGGCCGGAGGAACGTTGAGCGCCGGATGATCGAGGCTGGCGCGCCCAGTCACCTGCGGAAACGTGGCTTTGAGGGCGGTGAGAGTGTCGACGGGGGCGGACATTGCGGGAGCGAAGGAGTGGTGCGCGCCTGAATCAGGCTGAAAGCAACTTGGCAGAGGGCTGCCGTTTAACCTTGTCCTGCAGTTTCATCAAAGCATCGAGCAACGCCTCCGGGCGTGGAGGGCACCCGCTCACATAGACGTCCACCGGGACGATGCGGTCGACTCCCTGTAAAACGGCATAGCTGCGGTACATCCCGCCGGTGCTGGCGCAAGCTCCCATGGCGATGACCCACTTCGGCTCGGCCATCTGGTCGTAAATGCGGCGCAAGGACGTGGCCATCTTGTAGGTCACGGTGCCGGCGACGATCATCACGTCCGACTGGCGGGGGGAAAAGCGCATGACCTCGGCGCCGAACCGGGCGATGTCGAAACGGGCGGCGGCGGTGCCCATCAGTTCGATGGCGCAGCACGCCAGGCCCATGGGCATCGGCCACATCGAGTTGGTGCGTACCCAGTTCACCACCGCATCGAGGCGCGAAACGATGACTTCGCCCTCAATTTTACTGTTATAAGCCAGCTCGGTGTTAGGAGAGACCATGGAATCGATTGTTTCTAGTCGTAAACCGCCGCACCGTACCATCCGGGGAAGGTCGCGCAAGACGCTTTTCGGAAAACTTTCCCCTCGCTGAGCAAGAGTAATGCCGACCCCCTGATTTTCCGTTGACCGGGGGGCAGGCATCACCTTCTTTCAACCCCTTGGCCCATCGGAAGGCCCGCCTCAAAACGGCCTGCCGAGCACCCGGAGAGGTGGCAGAGTGGTCGAATGCGCGTGCTTGGAAAGCACGTGAACTCGCAAGGGTTCCGGGGGTTCGAATCCCTCCCTCTCCGCCAGCCTTCGCCGAGCCTACGGCTGGCAGGCCAGCTTCCGGCACGCGCGGGGTGCTGATGGCAGTATAAACGTCGACGAAGGCTGCCCTCCATAGGCTCGGCGACGGAGGGCTTACGCCCCGGATCATGGCGTAGTCCATTCGCAGCCAAAGAGAGAGGGGACAAGAAATTCTCTTTCCTCCGAAAGAACGCCACCCTCACTAACGTTTCGTGGTCCCGTGCACTATGTCTACCTGCTCGAAAGCCACTCCAACCCCAGCCTCCATTACACCGGCTTCACCCAAAACCTCAAAGCCCGCCTCACCGGCCACAACGCCGGTCAAAATCCTTCAACCGCCGCAGATCGGCCTTGGAACCTGGTTGGCTATTTCGCTTTCGCCCAAGAACGCAAGGCGCTCTCCTTCGAGAAATACCTGAAAAGCGGCTCCGGCAAGACGTTCGCCAAACGACACTTTCTGTAAGAGTCCCTCACGCCAGCCGCGCAAACTCGCGCTGCACCCGCGCCACCCCGGCCTCCTCGGCGAGCCGGCCCGAAGCGATCACCCGGGCGATTTCGCCGACGACGTCGTTGGCGGTTTCCAGCAAGTGCGCGATCGTCGCGTCGTCGTGCACGAGCATGACGTAATAATTGGTGCCGACCAAAAAGCCCCGCTCCCCCATCTTGCGCACATACAGCGCCTGCGCGAGCGGGGTGTCCGCGCCGAGATCGAATCTGGCCTTCGGCACCGCCGGCAGACCGGCGACCACCCAACGGCACGACGCATGGGCCGCCGCAATCTTTTGCAGCCCGGCCATCAGCCTCCCACCGCGTTCCCAGACAATTTCATGCACCTGCAGGCGTTGAACCTTCTCCAGCACGGCGAGCGCGGCCGCGGGGCCCACTCCGTCCGTCCAGAAACTCGACGAGACGAAGCTCGATTCGGCCGCGCGCATGACCGCCTCGCGGCCGATCACGGTGCCAAAGGGGAATCCGTTGCCCATCGCTTTGGCGTAAACCACAAGGTCCGGCTCGACACCGATCCGCGACAACGCCCCCGGGAATCCGAAACGCAGGCCGCTCGACACTTCGTCGATCACAAACACCGCGCCCGCCGCGCGGCAGAGCGCCGCCGCCTTGGCGATGAAATCGGCGGTCGGCAGTTGGGAGCGCATCGGCTCCATGACCACGGCCGCGAGGTTGCCGTCGAGGCGGGCGAGCGCCGCTTTGAGCGATTCGAGATCGTTGTAGAGAAAGGGCACGGACGTCCCGCGCAATTCGCGCGGCACGCCTTTCGGTTCCAGGCCCGGCAGCAGGTGGCCGTCGAGCGCGCCTTTCTCGGCCAGGTTCGCCGACAAATACCAATCGTGCCAGCCGTGATAGCCGCAAAACGCGATGCCGCTCCGCCCGGTCGCAGCGCGCGCCAGGCGCACCGCCACCATCATCGCTTCGCCGCCGCCACGGACGTACTTCACTTGCCCGGCCCACGGATGCAGGGCCAGCAGTTGGTCGGCGAGTTCCACTTCCTGCGGATTAACCAACGTGCAGTAGGTGCCGAGCGTCAGCCGCCGCCGCACGGCCGCCGTCACGTCGGGATCGGCATAGCCGAGCAACACCGCGCCAATTCCGCCGGCAAAATCCACGTAACGCCGCCCCGCGAGATCCCACACGTGGCAGCCCGAACAGCGCGAGAAATAAGCCGGCCAGTCCCGCGCATCGAACATCTCCGCGCGCTTGGACAACAAGCCCGTGCCGCCCGAAATCACTTTCCGGGCATGGCTCCACAGTTCCGGTCCGGTCGGTTCCTTCGGCACCGCGCTCTGCGGCAGGTGTGGCGACAGGACGCGCAACGCGTTCTTCAGAAAAATGTCCTCGATATCCCCGCGGTTGAGACCCGTGTCTTCGCACGCTTCGCGCAGGCACAGCAGCGATTCGATGCCCACCAGTGTCATGTCAGTTGAGGTCGGCGCCACCACGTCGGGGCGCAGCAGCTCCGGCCTCAACCAGAAAAACAGCGAACCGGTCGAGACACAGCGCCCGCGGATCTCGCTCACCGGATAATCCGCGCCAAACAGGATCCGGCGCGGCCCGAGGATTTCCAGCGCCGCGCGGAAGGCTTCCGACTCCGCCACCGCGGAGGTGTCGACCACGACATTGTCGAGGTCGGCGAGGGCCTGCAGCCCGTTCCGGGCGTTGCGGTAATTGAAACTCCGGGCCACATGCGCGAGCACCAGCAGCGCGTGCGGATAAGCCCGGCACAGGCGCCGGATCGCCTGCTGGTTGTCCGGATCCGTCATGGCCCCGTTGCGGACGATGTGCAGCATCAGCGGGCCCCTCACCTCGTGGCAGAGTTCCCACATCCATTCCGGCGTGAACTCCTCGATCTTCGCATTCATCGAGTCGGGGCGGTCCGCATAACAATGATAGACCTTCAGCCCGCAGAAGCGCCCGCTTCGCAGTTCGGCCGCGACCATGGCCGGATCATCCTTCGGCGACACCACCATCAGCGCCCGGCTGAGCGGCGTACCCTTAGTTTTCACTTCTCCCGCCACCCATGCGTTCATCGCCGGCCGGTCCGCCAACTTGTTGGGATAGCCGAAGTAAAGCCCATGGATCGTTTTCGCGGGCAGGAACCGTTGCATCGAGGACCGATGTTCCGCGCAGCCCAGGACTCCCAGTGGTTGCAGCGGTTTCTGCATCTCCGGCGGAAAATGCGCCTTATTGAACGGGTGAACGTGAAAATCGTAGACCTCGTCGGGAATAAAATCCCGGATCTTCGTGTCGATCAGCTCGCGATCGCGATCATTCAGCAGGTGGAGGTACTTCATGCTCTTCCAAGGGTTGGGGGTGGGAACGGACAGTTCATCCAGTAACGGCGCCGGAGGAGGTCAAGCAGATTGGCCCCGGCGAATACTCCGGGAATCAACCAAAATTATCCGCGCAAAGGTGGAACGCGACCTCCGGGCGCGTTAGGAGCTGGCTGGGAAATGTCGGTTGCTTTAGATTCTCGTAGCGAAACGCGCCTGTCCTCCGACTTGTCCGCCATCGCGCTTTGAGCGACGGCGGAAGGCTAGGCAAAGGAGGATGAGCGTTTCGGGTTCGGACGAAAGCCTCACGGCTTTCGCTACTCGGCGAGACGATTTCCCAAAAAGCCCCTGGTGCATCTCGAGTCAACCAACGCGCCCGGAGGTCGCGTTACACCTCGATTTAACGGAGGTTGCACCCACGTGTTCCATCAAAGACGATCCGGGGCACAGGCTTAGGCAGTGTTCTACCCCATGAACGGACCCACCATCACGCCAGCCATGGATCGCCACAATGGCCGGCTCTTTTTTCTTTCTTATTCCCTGGTTCTTTTGGTCGCACCGGTGATGTATGTCGACGCGGTCCAGGCCGCGCTTTGCCACAAGCTCGGCGCCAATGCGACCGTGGCGAATCTGCCGGGAGCAATGCTCATGTTGGGAGCGCTGTCCCCCCTGGTCCTGTCCCTGATCGTGCCGCACCGGCTGGATCGCGCCGTCTTGGTGGTGGCCAAGGCGGCCAGCGCCCTTTCGATGGCGTTGGTGTTCCTCACGCTCATCCTACAGCTTCCCGCCTGGATCGTGATCACCGCCGTGATCACCCAGGGGTTGTTGCACGGCTTCGCCAACTCCACCGCGAATGTGTTCAATTACCAGTGCCTCGCGCGCGGCACGACCGCGGAAGGCCGGGCCCGCGCTTTCAAATACACCTTCAGCCTGGGGCCGATCCTGGCGGTGGCCGGTTCGCTCGGCACCCAGTACGTCTTGAACCACGGCTTCAGCAGCCTCCCCTTCCCCTACGATTTTGCGCTGCTCTATGCGATCGCCACGTTCGCCATCACCGGGGTCAGTATTTTGTCGAGCCGCTACCAAATGATCCCCATGGCCGATGAGCCGCGACCGCCCATTGTCCAGTATTTCGGCGCCAGCCTCCGCCAGTTTTTCGGCTCCCGCAGCCTGCTTCTGCTCTTCCTCGTTTACGTCCTGTGGCACTGCGCGCACTCCGCGACCGTGAATCTGTCACTCTTCGCCAGCCATACCACCCACAAGGAACCGAAGGAAATGGTCGGCTACATGATGGCCATTCGTTTCGGCTGCAAAGCCGCGGCCGGCTATTTGCTGGGCGTAATCGCGCTGCGCGCCGGCATCCGGGCCAGCGTCATTGCGGCTTCGCTGTTCTTCCTCCTGGGCCTGAGCTGGGGCTGGGCGGTGCCGGGTTATGCGTTCCTCCTCGCGTTTGGCTTCATGGGCGCCGGCGAACTCGGCGGCGCTTACATTCCCAACTGCGGACTGGGCCTCTCGCGGCCGCAGGACAGCGCCCGCAATCTCTCCATTCTTGCCATGGCCACCGCCGTCGCGAGCTTCGCCCCCACCCTGCACGGAGCCCTGGCGGACCGCTACGGCTTCCCCGCCAGCTTTGCCTTCGGCATTTTAATGGCCTGCGGCGCGATCGGCCTCACCCTCCTCATCCGGAAACCGCCCGCCACCTGACGGGAGGGAAGGCGTCTCTCCGAGTAGCGAAAGCCGTGAGGCTTTCGTCCGAACCCGAAACGCTCATCCTCCTTCGCCTAGCCTTCCGCCGTCGCTCAAAGCGCGATGGCGGACAAGTCGGAGGACAGGCGCGTTTCGCTCCGAGAATCTAAAGCAACCGGCATCTCCCAAGCAGCTCCTAAGCCGCCGACTTTTTCCGCCGCAACCGGCGGTAGCCAACTCCCACCGCGCACAGCCCCATGAAGATCGCACCGTAGGTGGAAGGCTCAGGCACCGGGTTCAACTGGCCATGGTTGGCATCATACGGCGTCCACTTGCTATCGGCCGTGGTCCAGGCAGGTGTGCCGCCCTGAAAAAGCACCTGGTTCAGCGGCGCCGAGCCCTGCGTGTACTGCGTCTGGCTGAGGAAATAATCCTGCGCGTCCGTCCAGTTCGCGACATTGAGACGAAGGCTGGTATTACCAAAGGACAGCGCGTTGATCGAGAGCACCGACCCGGAGCCCGTGCCGAAATCGATCACCGAGGTGCCGGTGATGCTGAGATTGCCCAGGACATCCGTGTGCCCGTTGAGGTTCAGCGTCCCACCGTTGAGCACGATGTTGATGTTCGCATTGTTGAAATCGGCATTGAGCGTCAGGGACGAGCCCGCGTTGACAATAATGCTGCCGGACCCCGTCAGCGTGCCGCCGAGAAAACTCGCCCCGCTGTTGAGCGCGAGTGACGCACCGAGCAGGCTGAGCGAACCGGCCGAGTTCAACGCAGCGACCGATTGGCTGAAAGAACCGAGACTCAGCGAGGCGCCCGAGCTGATATCGAGCGACGATCCGCTGGCGAACGTGTT
>CAMAPG010000182.1 GCA_945859965.1 Opitutus sp. GAS368
GCGCGAAGGATGCCCCAGCGCTTTTCGTGCAATTCGATTTTCACGCTGCCGCGGGCCGCATTGAACTGCATCGTGTTCTCGTTCGGGATTTGAAACTGGTTCAGGCAGAAGCTGGCGAGGCTCTCGCCGTGCCGGGAGGAGACGACCACGGTGTCTTCGACCGTCACATTGGCCAGTTCGAGATGGGCGCAGTCGCAGAGTACGCTGTCTGCGGGCCCGAGGATGCTTTCGACGAAATTAACGGAGTGGGTGAGCGCATCCTGGATGGCTCCGCCACCCGTGGCGCGATCGCGGTAGTATGTCTGGGCATATGCCGGGCGCAAGAGGTGGAAAGCTTGCCCCGTGACCACGGACGCCTGGCGGATGGGCCCCAAATCGCCTTTCCGCAGGAAAGCGCCGGCCTCCTTCAGGAGTGAGTTGGCATGCATCACGTAGGCGATGGCCAGCTGCCGGCCCGAGCGGTCGCGCGCCTGGAAGAGGTCGTCGACTCCCTTGAGCGAGTGGGAGAGCGGTTTCTCGAGGAGGACGTGGCTGCCGGCGAGCAGCGCCTGGATCGCCATCGGAATATGGAACTGCGCGGGCGTGCAGATGACGACGACGTCGAACTTGTTTTTGAGCGCGCTTTGCCAGTCGCCGATCACGGGCACTTTATAGGTGTCCGCCATGCGTTGCAGGAGGGCGGGGTTGGCTTCGCAGGCGGTGACCTGCACGCGGCCGGTGGTTTGGAAGCAGCGCAGATGGCGTTCGCCAATACTGCCGCAGCCGATGATCAGGACGGAGGGTTTAGTCATGGGGGGGGTGGAAAGAGATCAGGTCCAGTTCGGGGACAAAACGGGCCGTTGCCTATCACAAAATGACGCGGCGCCTTCCGCCGGGCAATTTTCACTGGGAGGGTGCGCCGTTGGCCCCAGAAAGGGGCCATTGCTCGAGAAAGGACACCAAGGTTCGATTGACCAACTCCGCCTGCTCGATCTGGACCCAGTGGCCGGACTCCGTGATCACCTGGAAGAAAACCTGCTTCGCAGGCAATTTTCCCCGCAAAGCAGCGGCCTCCGGATCTTCCGCGGTGATCTTGCCCCAGCCCGAGGCAAAAACGAGCATCGGCACCTGGCAGTAGATCCCGCTGGGAAGAGGCCGATTGCGGGGATCAGGCCGGCGGCTCACCCGTTCGATGAAGGCGGGATCCATGGCGGCCCAGGCCCGGTATTCCCGAAGGTTGAATTCATTGTGGTAAACCCACGGCAGCTTCAGCTCCTCAAATTCGTGTCGATATCGCTCATAACCTTTCCTGGCCGCCGTTGTCAGCCGTTCCGGCCCGAGTTGCGCGGCCGGTCCGGCGAGGGCATAGCTGCCGTCAACCAGCACGATCCCCGCGATGCGGTCGGGTTTTTCCAGCAGCATCTGCAGGGCCTCGCGTGCGCCCGCGCTGTGCCCCGCAACGACGATGCGTTCCGCCCCGAGCTGGTCGAGCAGGGCCCAGACATCGTCGGCATCCTTCGCGGTGCTCATCGGCCCGGTAATTTCGCTGCCGCCCATTCCTGCGGCATAAGGACAGATGACGCGGTATCCGGCCTTGACGAGGACGGGGAGCTGGCGGGCCCAGACACCTTGGGCGACGCGGGCGCCATGAATGAGCACCACGAAAGGTCCCGTGCCCTCGTCCACGTAACGGTATTCCCGGTCGTGAATCCGGGTGACCTTGGCCGGTGGGTCGGACAACCCGCCCGTGGGTGCCGGTTCTTTCGCGGACAGGATGGCCGCAGTTGCGGCTAACAATGCCAGCCACACGATCCTTCCACCAGTCCTGGATCGGCAGCTGGCGGGTCCGATAGTGGCGCGGGATCGCGAGGAGGCACGGCGGAACGGGGCGGGAACGGAGCGCAGCAGTACCATGGGGGGGGGGAGGGGGATATCTGCAGGGCTAGATCCCTGTTTCTAAAGTACAAGCCCGATTCACGTCGCCCGTCGGCGGTTCCAGCGACCATCACTCGCGGCACCTTCCGTTGGTCCCAGAAAGAGGCCATTACTCGCCGCTTGAGCCGGAGGCCAGCGGAGCCGAGGGTGCGGATGTTTCAGTGCTTTCTGCTCTCCCCAACGCTTAACCCAATCCCCATGCCCAATCCCAAATTGAACTACGATGCCTTGCGCGAGTCCTACGATGAAGACGGGTTCGTCGTCATCCGCGGTCTGTACGCCAAGGAGGAATTCAAGGATCTCCAGAACCAGGTCGACCGCTACATTCGCGAGGTGGTGCCGACCCTGGCCAAGGAAGCCGCTTTCTTCGACGACTACAGCAAGCCCGAGACGCTGCGAAAAATGCAGTCGCTCAACAAGCATGACCCGTGGTTTGACAACTTCCTGCAGCGGGGCAGCCACGTGCCCCTGCTCGAGCATTTCATGCGGGACAAATGCAGCCCGCAGGGACTCGAGTGGTTCAACAAGCTGCCGTATGACACCAACGCGACTCCGGCGCATCAGGACGGTTTCTATTGGGCCCGGAAGCCGAACATCGCCTGCGGTCTGTGGATCGCGCTGGACCCGGTGGATCTGGACAACGGCTGTTTGTGGTATGGGCGCGGCTCGCACAAGGCGGGCATCCAGCCCCACGGCGCGAGCGGGGTGCTCGGTTTCAGCCAGGGCCTGTTGAATTTCGATCCGAACAAAGTCGATGGTGTGCCGATCGAACTCGAGCCGGGCGATGCGGTCGCCCATTCCAGCGCCACGATTCACTGGACCCAGACCAACAAGACGGCGCGCCACCGCCGGGCGATCGCGACGTTCTGCTACGGAGCCTCGACGACTCTCGATGAAGCCGCCTACGCCCGCTACAAGGACAGCCTCAAACAACAGTTGGCCAAACGCGGCATCGCGTCCACGTAAGCCGGTTCGATCCTTTAACCACAAAGGTACAAAGGCACAAAGATGAGGCAGGCAGGGGATCGATCCCTCGCATCCGAGGTATTCTTTGTCTCTTTGTGTCTTTGTGGTTAAATTTCCGGAGTTTCTGCCCGGAGCTTATCATTCTTTGCTGCGCTCAGCATGACAGAAAAGTACAAGTGATGGGGACGCGACGCCCTCGTCGCGTTCTTCGGCGACGAGGGCGTCGCCGCTCCAGCGGAGAGACTCAATCGCTCCGGGCGATTTCGCTCAGAATCGTCTTTCTCACCAACGGAAGCTGGCCGGTGTCGAAAAACTGCACGGCCACGCTGGTGAGTTCCTTCACCGCCTTGCTCACGGGCAGAGGATAGTAGGTGAGAGGCGAATAGAGCTTGAGGGCCTCGGCTGGGTGAAAGAGCGCCACGACTTCGGCGGGTCGCGGAATTTTGATCCCGTGATGCAGCAGTGCGGTTACGACCATGCCGACGGGCACGGGGGCGACGACGATGTAGCCCTTGGGCTCACGCATGCTCTGGGCCAGGCGCCGGACGGTGGTGAGCAGGGACGCACGGTCGAGGGCGGTGGGGACCAGTTGGGCCACGATCGGCTGCCGCGGCCATTCCGCGCAGGCGGTCTGAAAAGCGGCGAGCGCACCGCGAATGCCGACCGCATCGACATCCATATGAATGAGGGCCAGCTCGCGAAAGCCGTGTTGCAGGAGCTGAAACGTGGCGTGGTGCACCGCCCCGGCCTGGTCGACATTGACGAAGGGAAGCGTGATTCCCGGGGCGACGCCACCGTACACATACGCCGGCTTGTTGGTTTCGGCCAGGAGCCGCTGATAGACCAAGGGTAATGAGGCCAGCAGCAGGAGCTCATGCTCGACGGCAGGCTGGCGGGCAATTTCACGCAGGCGGGCAGGCGTGCAAATTTCCCAGCTCAGTTCGATGCCCCGCAACCGCAGTTGCTCGCGCAGCGGGGAAAGGGCTTCGAAATTGTGGTTCAGGTGCATGCGATAGGCGCCGAACAACAGCATGCGCACGCGCCGGGGCGCGTTGGAGCGGCCCGCCCGTCGGGTGACGCGTTGCGAGGTGAGCCGGACTCCGCGTCGATGCACGGTAAACCAGCCTTCGCGTTTCAACTCCTGGATCGCGGCGTTCAGCGTGCGGCGGCTCACGCCGAGCTGCCGGCTCCACAGGCGGGTGCCCGGCATGGGCTCCAGCAGTTTTCCTTGCTGGATGGATTTCCGGAAATAATCCGCCAGCTGCGCCACCTTCGAACGCAGCAGGTAGTCCAGGGCGAAATCGTTCGCGGGTGGGGCTGCGTCTTTTTCGATCCGACCGGTTGACTTGGGGGTGTCCCGAGCGCGTTTCATTCGTTCAACGCGCCGCGGGTTTCAGGGTCAGCGAGCGCAGGCGCATGAATTCGCGGCCGGAAAGCTGACCGGGTTTCAGGGTGATGACCATCGGGCCAGTTTGCTCGATCCGGATCGTTCCGAGGGCAACCGTTTGGTAATCCTTGCCGGTGGCGGGGGTCTGGCCGCGCAGCGTGGTGGAACCCACCGCAAGCGTGAACGGTGTGCCTGCCTGGGCGGCGGGAATGAAAGCGAGCGCGGTGACGTCGTACGAACCGGGCCGGTCGATCTGCACGTCCCACTGCGGATAGGCATCAGCCACGGTCCAGCCGGCGAGATTCAGCTGGGTGTTGCCTTCGATCTTGAGCCCCTTGCCGGACAGATCGGCGGCATCGCACAGCAGCGTGAGCGTGCCGTCGGCTGCCTGGGCGAGGGGCGGAGGCGGAAGCGGATCGACGGTCCCAACGCCTTCGAGCACGACGACGGACGAGATCGGGTCGGGCGCGCTCGTCGGCAACCTAACGCGAAGACCTTCTGGCGTGGAGGTGAACGACAAGGCCTGGCCGGGAGCATTGAGGAGGTAGGCTTTTTTCGCGCCGCTCCGCATGGGCACGACGAGTGCTCCGTCCTTCGGCCACTGAAAGACATTCAGGTAGAGTTTCCCGGGCTTTTGCGTGGCGCGTCCCCAAGCGAGTCGTTTGAAGGGGCTCGCGGTGGTCGCGTAGATCGATTCCGAGTTCTGCTGCATCCAGGCGCCGATCTGCTGGAGGCGCTCGACACTTGGGCCGGGTATTTCACCGGCGGACGTGGGGCCGACGTTGAGCAACAGGTTGCCGCCCTTGCTCGCGATATCGACGAGGTTGCGGATGAGTTGTTCGGACGATTTCCAATCGTGATCGTAGGATTTGAAACCCCAGGTGTTGTTCATCGTCATGCACGCTTCCCAATCGCGCGGATAGCCGGTGGCGGGCACGCGGTTTTCCGGCGTCTCGGTATCGCCCAGGTAGCCGGCGCCGAGACGGTTGTTGGTGATGATGCCGGGCTGGAGTTTGGTGAGAGGCGCGAGCAGATCGGCCATTTCCCGCGTCATGCTGCGCGGAGGATTGTCCGGCGTATCCCACCAGAGCACCGCGATCGGTCCGTATTGGGTCAGGATTTCCTTCACCTGCGGCACGGCGATGGTCTTGATGTAGTTCAGCATGTCGCCCTGTTGCGCGGGATCCCAGCTGCCGCCCCGCGCGGCGCCCCCGGCGTGGTGCCAGTCCTGCGCCTGCGAGTAATAAAAGCCCAGTTTGAGGCCGTGCTTTTGGCAGGCGGCGGCGAGTTCCTTGAGCACGTCGCGCTTGAACGGCGTGGCTTTGACGACATTAAACGCACTGGCGGCGCTCTTGAACATCGCGAAGCCGTCGTGGTGCTTCGAGGTAATGATAATGTACTTCATGCCCGCGTATTTTGCGATCCGCACCCAGGCCTCGGCGTCGAATTTCACGGGATTGAACTGCGTGGCGTAGGCGGCGTAGTCAGTCACGGGGATTTTCATCTCCTGCTGGATCCATTCCCCGATCCGTGGCCCCATCTCCTTGCCCCGGTGTACTCCGGCCGGAACGGAGTAGATGCCCCAGTGAATGAAAAGTCCGAAGCGCGCCTCGCGCCACCACTGCATGCGGGCGGCGTGCTGCTCCGGGGTTTCATCGGATACGACGGGAGCGAAAGCGGCCTCCGAAGGCGGCGCGGGCTGGGCCGAAGCGATCCGGGTTAGGGCGAGAAATCCGAGGACGAACGTGGGAACGATCCGCGAAAGAAGGGAGTGAGGCATACGGGGGTGGGGTTAAGGCGCTTGCAGCTGGGCGCAGTTGGGCTGGCAAGGGGGGGAGCGACGCGGCTGCCAGTGACAATTCCCGGCTCACCGTTGGCAAGACCAATGGAAAACACAAAGGAGCCAGGGAGCAAAGGCCGGTCTTCCAAGGATCGATCTCCACTCCGGAGTGGATTACTTTGTCCCTTTGCGTCTTTGTGGTTAAAACTGATCGACGTTTGCCCCGGCGGCTCACCGAACCGGCTGGCTGAAGGGGCGATTGCTGGCGCGGCGACGCCCTCGTCGCGTTCTTCGGCGACGAGGGCGTCGCGTCCCCATTGATCATCGTCGGGC
>CAMAPG010000183.1 GCA_945859965.1 Opitutus sp. GAS368
CGCAGGAGGCGAAAAAACTCAATAAGCAGCATGCTAGCTGAATCCGGTGGACGTTGCAGCAAAGAAAAACGTTCGAGGTTGGCTAATTTGCCCGGAAATCGCGTGAGTGAGCCCGCCTGAACTGAAAACTTTCGCTTGCGTTGATGAGCGCGGGGCATTTTGTCCGCCTTGCCTGTAGGGGTGTCTTCCGCGGAAGGCTGAGATTGCGGCACGATCGGCTGCTGGACCCTTCGAACCTGAAACGGATCATGCCGACGAAGGAAACAGCAGGCGCTGCAGCTGCGCCTTTGGGGCGCGCGGCGCCCCTTTTCTCGGGAGTCTGTTTTGGGTCGGGCATTTCCCACCATGAAGCTCCCGGCACGATTCCTCCTCCTTGCGGCGTTCAGCCTGAGTGTGCTCGACGCCCAAACGACGCCGGACGCCACGATGCTCGAGCGTTTTGTTGTCACCGGCCTCCCGGTGAAACAATCGATCAATCCGCTCACCCGTGAAACCACGTCCGTTTTCGGCGACGCCCGGAGCCCGCTGGCGACACCGCGGGCGATCAGCACGCTGACCACCGCGCTGTTCAACGAACGGCAGATTCATGGCGTGAGGGAGATTTTGCCTTATTCCCCCGGCGCTTATGCCGGGGCCAGCTACGGCAAGACCACGGTGCCCAATCTGCGCGGCGATACGGCCGAAACCTATCTCAACGGCCAGCGCTTGAGCTACAATCTCTACGGCTATTTTCCCTCGTTTAACGGTGTGGAAGCGGTCGACCTGGTTCGCGGCCCGGGGTCCGCCGTGTTTGGTGCCGGTTATTTTACCGGTGGTTACGTCAACTACGTCACCAAAAAGCCCCAGTTTTCCGGCCCTGCGACCACTGTGACCACACGCCTGGGCACGTGGGCTCCGGGCAATGTTTCCTATCTCAATGGCTCCCTGCAAATCGACACCACTGCGCCGGTGTCGGATAAACTCGCCTGGCGCCTCAGTTACGAGGGCAAGGGCGGTGCCACGTTTTGGAAAAAGAATGACGTGCGGGACGACCGCCAGGATATCTTTGCCGCACTGGCGTGGCGTCCGCAGGCCGGGACCAGCATCGAGGCCAACGTCCAGTACATGTGGCAGGCCTCGCCGGAAATCCTCGGAGTCAATCGCGTCAACCAGGACCTCATCGACCACGGCATCTATTACACCGGGGCTTCCGCCGACCTTGGCCTGCCCGGGCCGATTCCCGCCACGAACGCGGTCCAGCTTCCCTGGGAAAACACGCTTTTTTCCCGCGGTGATTTCTCCAATGCGGCGGTCGTCCGCGGGCAACTGGTCATCACTCGCGAGTTTTCTCCGACCTTTGCGGTGATCAACCGCACGCTGGTCGAGCACGTCAGCCGCCAGCGCGTGCATCAGTTCGAGTACGCAGAATACGTCAAACAGCTGACGGCCGAAAGTCGCACGGAGGCGCATTGGAAAATCCAAGGGGCCGGCCCGGCACAGTCCGTGGTCGCGGGTGCGACCGTGCGTTACGAGGGCCGCGAGAGTTACACGAATTACTTCAACGAGTATTTCTACAATTTCGATCTCACCGACCCGTCACGGGTCTTCAATTTCCGGGCGCAATACCCCAACAGCACCTTCCCCGGCTTCATTGGGCCAGATGGCCGCGAATTTTTCCCGGCGAGCTATGACAGCCCGGAAACAGTCCGGAGCGAAACGTGGAATCCCACGCTCTTCTGGCAGCACGACATTGCGCTGACGGACCGGCTCTCGGTCATCGTCGGCCTCCGCGAAGACGTTTTTTTTGCGCGGGCCAAGGATCCGTTTGGCGATGTCACCGGGGTGCGGTGGCGAGACGCGGAAACCGTCAGAGCCTTTTCGCAGGCGTACAGCCTGGTCTACCGCCTGACGCCAAAACTGTCGCTGTATGCGACGCACAACCGCATCCGTTCGGCCAATGGCAACGTTACTGGCGGCGGCGTGATCCTGAACACACCCGATGGTCAGATCAACCGCGACGATTTCCGCAACCTGAGTGAGCTCGACGAGATCGGTATCAAGGCGGCGCTCCTCGAGCACAAGCTTTTCGCCGCGGCGACCCTGTTTCAGCAGGACCGCTCACGGGTTTCGCTGCGGGGCAAAAAAAACAACATCACGGTGCGGGGGCTGGAGCTCGAATCCACCTACCAACCTGGTCCGCGGTTGAGCGCGACGGCCAATGCCATGTTTCAAGACGGGCATTACGTCGATTCCGCTCCCTTTCAGCTGGGCGGGCGTTCGATGTATGACGGCTACGCCCTGGGCCGCGGCCCGGGCGGACTCGGGACGGCGACGGGCTTTTACGACCCGTATGCCAACCAAGTGCCGAGTGGCGACTGGCCGCTGCTGGGATTCTCGCGCACGCTGCTCAACGGCAGCATCCGGTATCGTTGGGAAAACGGGGTGGGCGTGGGCGCCAATGCGCAGTGGCAAAGCCGGCAGGTGGGCAATTTGGACGACCAATGGCACATTCCCGCGCAGGTGCTCTACAACGGAAGTGTGTTCTATGAGGCCAAGCGCTGGTCGGTGAACATCGATTTCCTGAATCTCACCAATGAACGAAACTGGATCCATAACGGCGATGCTTACACGGCGAGTCAGCTGATCTTCCCGGAGCTGCCCTTCCGGATCGAAGGCTATGTGAAATTTAAATTCTGAGCGGATTCCCTGTCTCCCCTGGGAGCTATTTGGGAATTCGTCTCTCCGAGTAGCGAAAGCCCTGAGGCTTTCGTCCGAACCCGAAACGCTCATCCTCCTTCGCCTAGCCTTCGGAGGACAGGCGCGTTTCGCTACGAGAAGCTAAAGCAACCGGCATTTCCCAAGCAGCTCCTAGATTGCCCGGCCTTGCGCGGGACGGGGCTTCGCGTTCAACTGCGACGATGATTTCGCTCCATGAAGGCAAGGGTGCGCGCGTCAAAAAGGCGCCGGAACGCGTGCTGGCCTTGCGGCTGACCATTGCCGGCGGCCAGCCGCGGATTTGGCGGCGGCTCCTGGTGCGCGAATCGATGTGGCTCTCGCGCTTGCACGACAGCATCCAGGTGCTTTTCGACTGGTTCGATTATCAGACACACGTCTTCAACCTGGACGATCTCCGGTTTGGCAACCCGGTGAAGCGCGACGAACTGATGGTTGAAGATGATCGCGATGTCACCCTGGCCGACATCGACCTGGCGACGCGCGAACACTTTACCTACGTCTATCATTTTGGCGAAAACTGGCAGGTGGATATCAAAGTCGAAAAAGTCGGCGAACGGGCCAAAGGAGTGACCTATCCCTTTTGCCTGACCGGAGAACGCGCCGGTCCTCCCGAGGATTGCGGAGGTCTGGAGGCCTTTCACGACATGCTGGCTTGCCTGAAGGAACCGGCCAGCGATCTCGGCCGGGAATGGCGCGAGTGGCTGGGACCCGATTACAATCCAGAGTTTTGTGACGTCGCTAAAATCAACAGCGCGTTGAAGAAACTGGGAAAATGACCACGGCCGATAATGCCGGATTCGACTCAGACCGGATGTCACGTATTACGTGACATCCGGTCTGGCTCCCGCCCGGCATACGACGATGGGGAGCGGGCGATCAAGCGGGGTCCCGGCCATTGAGGCGGGCTTGAAGCCAAATGAGGAGAAGCAAGGCTCGCTCGGTGTCGGGACACGCGGTTTTTGCGACGAGATACTCATGCACCCGCTGACGAGGCACGCCCAGAAAGCGAGCCAGCTTGGCTTGATCGCCGTGGCGTTGCACGGTCGGACCGGCCGCTTGGGCCAGCGCGTTCCATAGTGGCGTTAAGGGCCCTGGACGCAACGTGGTGCCGCGCCGCGGCCGGGTTCTGGCCTTGTAGACCTTGCGCAGAGAGGAAACCGAGCCTTGCGCCATGATTTCCAACGCGGCGGCCATTTCTGCCAGGATCTGTAATCGAGGATGCAGGGAGCTTTTCATAAAGCGGGATGTCACGTAATACGTGACATCCCGCTTGGGAAGCAAGCGGAGCTTGATTGCCCAGAGAAGGGCTACGAAACAGCCGCGGCGATTTTTTCGCGGAGATGCGTGAGGCGCTGCTTCGATTCGCTGTTACGGACGGCCATCGCATAGGCCGCGGGTTCACCGACAAGGAAAACTTTTTTCCGCCCCCGGGTGATGGCGGTGTAGAGCAGGTTGCGCTGCAGCATCATGAAATGCGCTTTGAGCAGCGGAATGATGACGACGGGATATTCGCTGCCTTGGGATTTGTGGATGCTGATCGTGTAGGCCAGGGCTAGGTCGCCGAAATCGCCCCGGTCGAACGTCTGGGGGCTGCCGTCGAAGTCGGCGGTCAGCGTGCCGGCCACGCCGTCGAGGGAGCTCACCGTTCCGATGTCGCCGTTGAAAAGACTCTTTTCGTAGTTGTTGCGCAGCTGGATGAGCTTATCGCCGGCGCGAAACTCGCCGCTCGCGGTGCGCAAGCCTTCCCGGCGTGGATTCAACGCCCCTTGCAACTGCGTGTTGAAATTGCCCACGCCGGCCACGCCTTTGTGCATCGGGGCCAGGACCTGCACGTCGCTGACGGGATTGAACCAATGGTAATGCTTCGGAATGAACTCCGTGCAGAGCGCGATCACTTTGCGCACGCAGTCCTCCGCGGACTCGGCGACGACAAACGTGAGATCGCTCCACGCCTGGATTTGCGCGACGTCGGTCGTGCTCGGGGGCAGCGAAGGGTCGCCCGAGTTGATCGCGTGGGCGGTGGTGACGATCTGGCTTTGGCCCTCTTGCCGGTAAATCACGGCGAGCCGCGTGACGGGAATCCGGGTTGGCTTGGTGTGGCGTGGGGAGGTCGCGGGCGCTCCCCGCTTTTCCAGCTTCGCACTGATCCCGATCAGATCCTTGAGCACATTGCCGGCCCCGACGCTGGGCAGCTGGTCGGTGTCGCCGACGAGTAGCAAGTGCGCCTTGGAGGGAACCGCTTGGAACAAGGCGGAGGCCAGTCGCGTATCGAGCATCGAGGCTTCGTCGACGATGAGAAAATCGGTGGCCAGAGGCGCGGACTCATTGGACACGAAGCCACCGGTCGCCGCGTCGTATTTGAGCAACCGGTGAATCGTGGAGGCAAATCCGCCCGTGGTTTCGGCCAGCCGCTGCGCCGCGCGACCGGTGGGCGCGGCGAGATGCACCCGGACTTTTTTCGCCTTCAGTATTTCGACCAGCGCGCGGAGAATGGTCGTCTTGCCCGTTCCGGGTCCGCCGGTGAGAACGGTCAACTTGGCCCCAAGGGCGTTGCGCAATGCGGTGCGTTGCAATTCGTGAAACTCGAAGCCGGCTTTCTTCTCCGCCCATTGCACCGCGGCGTCGATCTTGATGGCCGGCAAGTTGCTGGCGACCCGCGTGAGCCGGGCGACGACCTCGGCAATTTTCCGTTCCGCCCGGTCGTTATGGGGCAACTGAATGACGTTTGTTTTCGGGGAAGGAGCGGTGTCCGGCGCGTGCCGCACGAGGGCTTTGGTGGCGACGAGTGCTTCGATCCGTGAGGCAATTCGCTCGGCGGACGTTTCGAGGAGATTTGCGGCGTAGGTGACCAATTCCTCTTCGAAAAATGAAGTGTGTCCTTCCTCCTGCAATGTTTCCAAAGCGTAGATCAGGCCGGCGTCGAGGCGGGGCGGGGCATCGTTCGCGAAGCCGAGATTGATCGCGATGCGGTCGGCGGTTTTGAAACCAATGCCGTCGATTTCCCGTGCGGCGCGGTAGGGCTCGTTGAGGAGGATTTCCTTGGCCTGGCCGCTGTAGCGGGTGACGAGCTTGACGCATTGGGCCGGCGTCACGCCGTACGTCTGCAAAAAAATGTAGAGTTCCCGCTCGGTCCTTTTCTCGTCCCAGGCCAGTTTGATTGCCCCGGCGCGCTTTTTTCCGATCCCTGCGACATTGCGCAGCCGGGCTGATTCCTCGCTCAGGATTCGAAAGGTATCGGTGCCGAACGCATCGACGATCTTGTTGGCGTAGACTTTCCCGATGCCGGGGACGAGTCCGCTGCCGAGATACTTGCGGATGCCGTAGACGCTGGACGGCAGTTCGCTTTTGAAGGCGGCGATTTTGAATTGATCGCCATGCTGGGTGTGACGGGCCCACTCGCCGGTGAGGTGCAGGGTCTCGCCGCATTCCACGCCCGGCAGAGGACCGACAATCGTGACCGCAGGCGGGCGCTCCTTGACGGCGGGGGCGGCTTCGGGTCGGAATTCGGCGATGGTGTAATGATTCTCCTCGTTGAGGAAAATGATCCGCTCGACGACGCCGGTGAGCGTCGAGAGAGACTTGGAATCAGGAGCAGCCACAGACGGGAGGTGAAACGGGTTTTATCGGCGAAGCAAACCAGCGTTGCAGGA
>CAMAPG010000184.1 GCA_945859965.1 Opitutus sp. GAS368
CCCAGTTTTTTGGGCAGGGCTTCATCAATCCCAAGGACATCCCCCTCGCCTGTGCCGTCGCCTGGACCGTGCTGGCCATCTGCCGGGTTGCGGGGAATGGGGACACGAGCTGGAAGGCTCTGCTCGGCCTCGGGGTCGCGTGCGGTATCACCCTCGGGATACGGGTGAGTGCCGTGTTTATTTTCGTTTTTCTGGCGGCGGCCCTCGCGGCCCGGTTCGGCCAGTCTGCGGTCCAGCGCGGTTTTCGCGCCGCCCTGCCCGCAAGGCCGGAGTGGCGGCGGCTGGCGCGGCGAATCCTCGCCGCCGGGGTTTTGATGTGGACCGTCATGGTGATCGCCTGGCCCTATGCGTATCAAAACCTCCTCCTGAATCCCATCCGGGCCGTGCGCGTCGGGCTGAATTTCATTTATTCCTATCCCGTCCTGTTCAAGGGCGAGTTTGTCGAAAGCACGAATCTGCCCGCGAGTTATCTGCCGGTTTATTTCTCACTGATCCTTCCCCTGCCCCTGCTGGCCTTACTGGGAGTCGGAACGCTGGGAGCGACCCTCGCGTTGATTCGCCGCTGGCGCGAACGCGCGGCCATCGCGCTTTTCACCGTGCTGTTCTGGGTCGGATTCCCGCTGGCTTACGTGGTGCTCACGCGGCCGAATATCTACGATGGCGTGCGCCATTTCATCTTCGTGCTGCCCGCCATGGCGCTTTTGATCGGCTGGGCCGCGGATGCGCTGGCGACATTCCTCGCGCGGTTTTGGGGGCGGGCGACGATGACTGTCATTCTGTCCGCTCTCTTCGTTTCCGCCGCCGTGCCCTTGGGGCGCTGGCATCCCTATCAGTACGCCTATTTGAATGCGCTCGCCGGCAACCGCGCCACGTTGCACGAACGTTTCGAGACCGACTACTGGGCCACGAGCTACAAAGCCGCCGCCGAGTGGCTCAATCAACAGCAGCGAAAAAGAAGCACGCCGTTGAGGGTTCTTGTCGCCGCCACGCCGCTTTCCTATCCCTGCTTTGTGCATTTCCTGGATCCGCGGATCCAAAGCTATCGTTACACCGGAGAGAAACCCCTGGATGCACTGCCGCCGGGAATCGATTATTATGCCGGGACGGTCCGTTATGCCTGGAACCGCCTGCTGAAGAATTCTCCGGTCGTCTGGGAGGAACGCCGCGACGGCGTGCTGTTTTGCGTGATTCGCGGTGATCCCGCGACCAATCCCTGAGGCGACTGATCCGTGAGCTGCAGTTCACCTTTGAACAATCAGTTGTCATCCGGTGCAAAAGTTCTCTTGCAGCCATAGACTTCCAAATTAATTCTCCGCGCGTCATGGCACGGATTCTTTTGGCGGAAGATGACAAGTATCTGCGGGCTGTCGTGGCTCAGATGCTCACGGACGGCGGCCACTCCGTAACAGAGGCGGCCGACGGAAAAGTTGCCGTGTCCGTTTACCGCCCGGAGGTTTTCGACCTTATCCTCATGGACCTGATCATGCCGGAAAAAGAGGGCATGGAGAGCATCACCGAATTGAAGCGGAAATTTCCCGCGGTGAAAATCATCGCCATGACGAGCGGCGGCCAGTTCGCCGTGAAATCGGAATACCTGCGCATGGCCAAAGCCATTGGCGCATCCGATGTGCTGAAAAAGCCCTTCTCTCCGGAAATCCTGATCTCCATGGTCGCCCGCGTCCTCGATTCCTCTCCGGTCAAGCCCGAGGGAACGGTCTAGGAGCTGTTTGGGAATTCGTCTCTCCGAGTAGCGAAAGCCGTGAGGCTTTCGTCCGAGCCCGAAACGCTCACGCGTTTCGCTACGAGAATCCAAGGCAAGCGGCGCGCCAGCCGCCAAGGCGGCTTAACGACGGCGGCGCTTGAGCGCGAGCTGGACGCCGGCAAATCGCACCATCCCGTGGAGATGCTCGAATTCATTCGGATCGAGATGCGCCGATTCCTTGATCGCCGCCTCGGCCCGCTTCATCGCTTCCTCCACCGCGTGCTCGTCGATTTTTTCCTCGGTGATCGCGCGTTCCGCGAGAATCGAAACCTTGTCACCCGAGACCTGGGCAAAGCCGCCGCTCACCGCCAGAAACTGGGTGGTGTTGCCCTTCGTCACGCGCAACTCGCCGTGATCCACCTGCGTGAGCAGGGGAATATGGCCGGGCAGAATGCCGACTTCGCCAGCCGTGGTCGGAATGACCACGGTGTCGATGGTGTCGGAATAAACCCGCGCCTCGGGCGTGACGATTTCGAGCGTGAGAGCCATGTCAGGGAGTTTTAGCTGCGCGAAAGTACAGACGATTACTTCTTCGTGGCGCCAATGACCTCATCGATGCCACCCTTCATGTAGAAGTCGCCTTCGGGAATGTGGTCGAGCTCGCCATCGAGGATCATCTTGAAGCCGCGAACCGTGTCCTTGACCGCCACGTACTTGCCGGGCGCACCGGTGAAGACTTCGGCGACCGAGAACGGCTGGGAAAGGAAGCGCTGGATCTTGCGTGCGCGATAGACGGTCTGCTTATCCTCGGGCGACAGTTCGTCGAGACCGAGAATCGCGATGATGTCCTGCAGATCCTTGTAGCGCTGCAGCACGCGCTGGAGTTCGCGGGCCACGCGATAGTGCTCTTCGCCGACGATCGAGACTTCGAGCGCCTTCGAAACGGAAGAGAGCGGATCGACTGCGGGATAAATGCCGAGCTCGGCGATCGAGCGCTCAAGCACGATGGTCGAGTCCAAGTGGGCGAAGGTGTTCGCCGGGGCCGGATCGGTGAGATCGTCCGCGGGCACGTACACGGCCTGCACCGAGGTGATGGAGCCTTTTTTCGTCGAGGTGATGCGCTCCTGGAGGAGACCCATTTCATTCGACAGCGTCGGCTGGTAACCCACCGCGGACGGCGAGCGGCCGAGGAGCGCGGACACTTCCGAACCCGCCTGGGAGAAACGGAAAATGTTATCGATGAAGAGCAGCACGTCCTGGTTCTTTTCGTCGCGGAAATATTCGGTCATCGCGAGCGCCGAGAGGGCCACGCGCATACGGGCACCCGGGGGTTCGTTCATCTGGCCATACACGAGCGCGACCTTCGACTTGCTGAGATCCTTCTGATCGATGACGCCCGCCTCGGACATTTCGTGGTAAAGGTCATTGCCTTCACGGGAACGCTCACCAACGCCGGCGAACACGGAGAAACCACCGTGCGCCTTGGCGATGTTGTTGATGAGCTCGAGAATGACGACCGTCTTGCCGACGCCGGCACCGCCGAACGCACCAGCCTTGCCGCCCTTGATGAACGGACAAATCAGGTCGATGACCTTGATGCCGGTTTCGAGAATCTGCGCCTTCGTGTCCTGGTCGGCGAGCGCGGGAGCCGGGCGGTGAATCGGATATCTCTTCGTGTGCGGGACCGGACCGCGACCGTCCACCGGCGTGCCGGTGACGTCAAAGATGCGGCCGAGGACGCCTTCGCCCACCGGCACGGAGATGGGGGCACCGGTATCGGTGACCATCATGCCGCGCTTCAGGCCTTCCGACGAGGACATCGCGATCGTGCGGGCCACGCCGGCGCCCAAGTGCTGCTGCACTTCGAGCGTCAGGTTTTCCTTCCGATCGCCGACCGTGAACTCGATGGTCAGCGCTTGGTAGATCGGCGGGATGGTGTTTTCCGCGAACTGGACGTCAACGACGGGGCCGATGACTTGGACGATTTTGCCGGTATTGCTCATGACGAAGAAGGGACGTGGGTTTAAAAATGATTAAGCCAGGGAAGCCGCGGCGGCGATTTCCAGAATTTCCTGCGTGATCGCAGCCTGGCGGGCTTTGTTATATTCGAGGGTAAGTTCGCCAAGAATCTTGGTGGCGTTGTCCTTGGCCGTCTTCATGGCGACCATGCGCGCGCTGTGCTCGGAAGCCTTGGCCGAGAGCACCAGCTGGTAAATGTACCGGTTCACATAGAACGGGAGCAGGGCTTCGAGCACCTGCCGCGCATCCGGTTCAAACGCGATTTCGCGATCGTCGGTCGACACGGCACCGGCGGCCGCCGCGTCGGCCTGCACATTGGCGATGAAATCCTTCAGGCTGCGCAACGGGAGGATTGGACGGACGATGGATTCCTGGACCAGCGTGTTTTTGAAACGCGGATAGATCACCTCGATGGTGTCGATCACGCCCTCGAGGTACTGCTTGATCATGAACTCCGCCGCGACTTTCACCTCGGCGAACGAAACGCGATCGGTGACCTGGAAATCAGCGACCATGTTGCGCTTCGTGCGGGCGAGGAACTGCGCGCCCTTGCGGCCGATGACACAAAACTTCGCCGGGGTTTTGATATCGCCGACGAGCTTGAAAAGATTCGCGTTGAGCGGACCACACAAACCCTTGTCCGTCGTCACGAGCAGAATCCCGCGCGTCTTCACCTCGCGCTGGGCAAGAAACGGATGGAAGGATTCATCAACACGGGAAGCGAGGGCCGCAAGCATGCCGGCCATGAGTTGCGCGTAAGGCCGGCTCGCGAGCGCGGCCTGCTGCGCCTTCTTCATCTTCGACGCCGCCACGAGCTCCATCGCCTTCGTGATCTGGCGGGTATTTTTGACCGACTTGATGCGTCGGCGGATGTCGCGGGTTGAAGCCACGGTAAATAAGGAGGGTTACGCGGAAGCGGGACCGGTCGAAACGATTAGGCGGTATAGCCGGATTTCCACTCGTCGCAGGCCGCCTGCAACTTGGCTTCGATATCCTTGTCGAGCGCCGCCTTGGTGCGGATTTCGGTCAGGAGGGCGTCTTTGCGCGTGGTGAAGAAATCCCGCAGCGACGTCGCGGCGGCCACAACCTTCTTCGTTTCGATCGCGTCGAACAGACCCTTTTGCATGCCGAAGAGAACGGCGACCTGCAGCTCGATCGGCACGGGGCTGAACGCGGGCTGCTTGAAAAGTTCGACGATGCGCGCACCGCGCTCGAGCTGGGCCTTGGTCTTGGCGTCGAGGTCGGAACCGAATTGCGCGAAGGCCGCGAGTTCGCGGAACTGCGCCAGCTCGCCCTTGAGTTTGCCGCCGACCTGCTTGGTGGCCTTGATCTGCGCGGAGGAACCGACGCGGGAAACGGAGAGACCGACCGAGACCGCGGGACGGATGCCCTGATTGAAGAGATCCGTTTCGAGGAAAATCTGTCCGTCGGTGATCGAGATGACGTTCGTCGGAATGTAGGCCGAGACGTCGCCCGCGAGGGTTTCGATGATGGGCAACGCGGTGAGCGAGCCCTTGCCGTCGAGACGCGCGGCGCGCTCGAGCAGACGGGAGTGGAGATAGAACACGTCGCCGGGATACGCTTCGCGGCCGGAAGGACGCTTCAGAATCAGGGAAATCTGGCGGTAGGCGACGGCATGCTTGGAGAGATCGTCATAAACGATCAGCGCATCCATGCCATTTTCCATGAACCATTCGCCAATCGCGGCGCCGGAGTACGGGGCGATGTATTGGTTAGCGGGATTGTCGGCCGCGGGGGCCGCGACAATGATCGTGAACTCGAGCGCACCGGCCGCCTCGAGCGCGCCGATGGTGCGGACGATGTTGGAATTCTTCTGACCGACCGCGACGTAGATGGAGTAAACCGGGCGGAACTTCGGGTCGCCGCTGGCGAGGCCGACCTTGTTGATCTTCGCCTGGTTGATGATCGTATCGACCGCGATGGTGGTCTTGCCGGTGCCGCGGTCGCCGATGATCAGTTCGCGCTGGCCGCGACCGATCGGAATCATGGAATCGATCGCCATGATGCCGGTGAAGAGCGGCTGGTTGACCGATTTGCGAACGATGATGCCGGGAGCGATGCGCTCGACCGGATAGGTTTCCTTGGAATCGATCGGGCCCTTGCCGTCGACCGGCTGCCCGAGGGCGTCGACGACGCGGCCGAGGAGGCTCTTGCCAACCGGGACGGAGAGGAGCTTGCCCGTGGTGGTGACTTCGTCGCCTTCCTTCAGCTGGGAAATGTCGCCGAGGATGACGCAGCCGACCTCGTCTTCTTCAAGATTGAGCGCGATGCCGATGGCGCCGCCGGGAAACGCGACCATCTCGTTGTACATCACGTCGGAGAGGCCGTCGATTTTGGCGACGCCGTCAGCGACGGTCCGGATATTACCGGTGTTCTTCTTGACCGCCTTGCTGGAGAGCTTGGCGATTTGTTGTTCGATTTGTTCGAGGACGGTGCTCATGGACGCGGGCGCAATTGCGCAATAAAGTTTGAGGCGGACGTGGGGTTAAACAGCAGAGGAAAGGGCGGCGAGCTGGCCAGTCAGGGACGATTCATAAACATCGTCGCCGACATGGACGCGTAAACCGGCGATCAACGCGGGATTCGACTGGGCGGTGGCCTGGATGGGA
>CAMAPG010000185.1 GCA_945859965.1 Opitutus sp. GAS368
ACCCGACTCCCGCATGACTTGCAGCAGGCGGAGGAAATCCGTTCGGCAATCCCTTTCGACTTCGGCTCCCTGATCGAGCCGGTCGTCGTGCGCTGGCGCGGAGTGCTCCTCAGCAGCCTGCTTTTTCTCCTGATGGGTCTGATCACCGCCAGGGCCATTCTGCGGCCCAGCTATTCTGTCGCGGTCCAATTGGCGCGCCATGAACCGCCGCTGGCGTCGGACTCGTTCAAGCCCCAATCGCCGTCCACGGACGCGCTCTTCGGCATCGTCACCTCGTTGGGCGTCTTGCAAAACACGGGGGATCGGCTGAGCCCTTCCCAGTCGGCCGGCCAGGTGGCTCACCGCCTGCAGTTCACCAAGGATCGCACGAGCGAACTCATCACGATCACCGCCACCGGCCCGAATCCGGCAGCGGCCATTGCGCTGGCCCGAGCCGTATTGCCGGCGGAAGCGCTGCACGATAAGCTGGCGCACCCGCGGCACGGTCCACAGTTCGGTCGCGAAGCCCGCCGCCTTCGGTCCGGCCAGCAACGCGGCCCGCAGTTTGGCCAGCGCCGGTTCGCTCGGTCCCGGCTTGCGCCCCTGCCGCCGCACCTTGGCCAACTCCGCTGAGCGCAGCTGCGCCCAGCGCTCACCGATTGGCGCGAGGTTTGCAGGCGGTGCGCGACTTCCGGCAGGCAGAAATCATTCGCCGGATCGGGACGGAGGCGGAAACCTCACGGTGTCGTGCGTGGATCGCTTTTCAAATAGGCGATCAAACCAGCCAGCTCATCCCGGCTCATGGTCTGCTCGAGACCGTCGGGCATCAGCGACACCCCCGATGCGGTGAGCGAAGCGATGCTTTTCCGCAGGACCGTCTCCTCCGTGCCAAACGCCGTCCGCAACGTGACGCTGCTCTCCGTCTCCGCGGACAGCCAGCCCGAGAGCGAACGCCCGTCCTGGGTCGTCACCGCAATCGCCTGGTAGCCCGGTGCCACCTCGTAGTTGGGCACCAGGATGTGGAGCAGCAGCGCATCCGCCGGCTGGTGGCGCACGCCCGTAAGATCGGGGCCCACCTTCCCTCCTACATTCCGATACGTGTGGCACGTGGAGCACGCGCGCGCGAACACCGCGGCGCCGGAGGCAGGATCCACGGGAGCGGCCAGGATGCCGCGCAGCGACCGGTAAATCTCCAGCCGGTCACCCCCTTCCAGCGATTGAAAAATTCCTGCCGCCTCCCGGCGCAGCTCGGGGTCGGGGTGATTCAGGAGTTGCCGCCGGCGGAGCGAGGAAATCTCCGGCGGCTTGATCCCGCCGCGTTGGATCGCAGCAAACAGCACCCGGACCAGCGTCGGTTTTGTGAGCAGGGTCGCGATCGCCGCCTCGCGAATCTGCGGCGTATAGCGGCCCCAATGGCTTTGCTGCACGAGCAGTTCCCCGCCCCGCGCATCGCCGGAGCGTTCGATCGCCCGCACGACCTGCAGTTGCAGCTCCGGCGGATGCCGGACGTCGAGCAGCGTGCCCAAACCCGCGGCGCCGTGCGCGTAATCCGTGTGCCCAAGCAGCGCGATCGCCGCACGGCGTTGCGCAGACGGCTCCTTTTCATCGACCGCCACCGCCGCCGCCCGCCGGAAAAAAATCTCGAGGCCCGCGACGTCGCCATTCCCCTCGGCTTCCATCGCGAGCAACGCCGCCAGCGGCGCCACGCCTGCCTTCGTACTGAAATCGGCGCGTCCCCGCACGCCCTCGGCCAAACCCAACGCCGCCGGAATTCGCCATACGGCAGTGTCTCCGGCCGCGAGCGTTTGCTGCAAAAACCGGCGCCCGACCGGCAGGGCCGCCCCGGCGCCGATGAGGCGACCAAGATCTTCCATGACTGCGGCCACCGCTGGCGAGCCCTCCGGCTGCCAGCGGGCAAACTCCGTGCAAAAGGCGTCCATCCGCGATCCGATTCCGCTCAATACCGCCGCGCGCATCCAGCGATCCTGCCCGTCGCGCGCCGCAATCGCCGCCAACAGAGGCACGGCGCGCGCATCGTCCCACGAACCCAGCACGAGCGCGACGGCAAGGCGGACGCGTATATCTTCATCGGTCGCGGCCTTCAGCAACGGCTCGATGAGGCCGGGGTTGGCCGGCATCAGCCCGGCCGCGAGCGCCACCGCCTGCTCGCGCACGCCCGGATCGGAATCGCCCAGCGACTTGCCCACGGTTTCCGGCGTCAGCGCATCCAGCCCGCGCAACGTCCACAAGGCCCGCGCCCGCGAGGCGGGCAGCTGCGCCGTCGTCGCACATCGCTCGAGCAGCGGGGCCGCCGCGCGCTCGTCGCGCTCGACGATCAGCCGCTGCGCCTGCACGCGCCACCACGCGTCCGCCGACTCGAGCCCGCGCACAAGATCGGCGACTTCGCGCAGCTCCCGCCCCGGTTTCGGCTGGACCGCATCCTCCCGCACGATGCGATAAATGCGCCCTCGGTCCTTGCCGCCCTCGAAATCGAGCCCGCTCCGCGCCTCCGTCGGGACATAAACCGGATGGTCAATTTCGCGCCGGTACATATCGGCGACATAAAGCGCCCCGTCCGGCCCCTCCGCCAGAAATACCGGCCGGAACCACACATCGGTCGACGACAGGAACTCCCTGCCCGGGCTGGCGGCGGCGGAGCGAAACGACACGCCCTCACGCCGCATCACCTGCCGTTGCACGAGGTTCTGCGCAGGTTCGCAGATGAAAAGATTGGCCTGATGGTCCTCGCCCAGGGCCGTGCCGCCAAACAGCAGCACGCCGCAAGCTGACGTAAACGTGTCCACGTGCGATTTGCCCAGCAGTGCCGGAACGAAGTCGGCCGACACGCTCGCGCGGCTGGTCGGCCAGACCCGGGCCTCGGCCTCGACCTTCGAGACGTGCTGCATCGTGTCCGCAAAGGCAAAGTGCGGGTTGCGCCGCAACTGCCACGGTTCCAGCACCACCTGCATTGCCGGATGACGATTCGAACTGACAAACCTCCGGCCAAACGCATCGAAAGTGAGTCCGAACTGTCCGCGTCCGCCGGTCGTCTCATAGACCAGGGTCTCCGGATCAAACCGCCCGTCAGCCGGCGCAAACATCACCGCGGCGCGACCGGGATGCTCCGGAGAAGTCACCTTGCCGCCGTTCAGGCCGCCGGTGACATAGATCTTCCCATCGAGCCCCAAGGTCGGATGGCTCACGCGCAACTGGGTCGAGCGGGTGGTATCGAAGCCGGTCAGCACGACTCGTTTCTCGTCGGCGATGCCGTCGCCATCATGGTCCTTCAGATAAAGGATGTCCGGTGCGCACGTCACGAAAACGCCGCCGCGCCACACCGCGATTCCGTTGGGATAAGTGAGCCCCTCCGCAAATTCCGTGCGCCGCTCATAGCGGCCGTCGCCATCGCGATCCTCCAGCAACGCCACGCGGCCCACCGGCGGTGCCGGGCTGTTGTCGATCGGTCCCGGATAGCCGCGGCCCTCGACGACATAGAGCCGCCGCTGTTCGTCGAACGCCAGCGCCACCGGATCAACCACGAGCGGCTCGGCCGCGACCAGTTCGATCCTCAGCCCTTTTTCGAGTTGGAATGCCGCCAGTGCCTCGTCCGGCGTCAACGCCGGCGTCCGTTCCGCCGCTCCACCGGCCACCGCCGCGGCCAGGAGGCCCAGCCAGATCCGGATGCCTCCGCATCCATTCCTCCGTCCGGGTTGGTTTCGATCACAGATAATCATTCACGTTCAAAACTCAACATCGCGTCCCGCAGCTCAATTTAATTCCGCGAGCTCGGCTGGAAGGGTGCGAGCGGTTTGCGCGGCCCCAGGGACGTGGAAAAACCCGTTGGCGAATGGAAACTGATCGAGGCCTATTGCGAGTGAGGCAACGTCACCTACTACCTCAATGGGTAAAAGTGAACAAACGCCAAAACAGCAGCTTCACCGGCGGAAAAATCCTCATTCAATCCGAAGGTGCCGAAATTTTCTTCCACCACGTGGAGCTGCAGCCCTGGCGCCGCTGAATCACGCGGACTCCGGTCCCGCCCTGCCTCCGCGTCATTTTTCCTGCACCTCGCCCGCCATCCGCAGCAGCGCGGCGACGATTTTGGGAGCCGCCTCGATCTCGAGCCGGTTGGTGCCCATCCAGGACTCGTAACCGCCGAGCCGGTGCTGCTCGACCGTGGGAAGATAGCCCGAATAGCCATTGGCCAGGCTGACCGGAATCGGCCGCTTGAACGGGGCCTTGGCCTTCAGTTCCAACCCGATTTCGACAAATGTCTCCACCGGCAGGCTCATCAAGCCGACATCGCCGATCCGGAACACCTGCAGCGGCAATTCAACCATCTCGGGGCCATCCGCCAGCTTGAGCAGCCGCTCCGCATAGGTCTTTTCCCGGGGGTGCCACGACGGACCTTCCATCTTCCCGTCGAGGATGGCCCGCGCGCGGGCCACCATCGCGGCGGATGGACGCCGGGTGCCGACAGTCAGCTCTTCATAGCGGGCGGCGAGCGACACCCAATCCCGGTGCTGGATCCCCTGATACGCGCGATAGACCTCGGCGGAAACCGCGTTCGCCACGCGGGTCATCTGCTCGTAGGGCGGCTGCCGTGTGCCCCGGTGCCGGAAATCGATGTTGTTGATGTCGCCACTGGTGCCATTGGCCAGCATCCCGACAAAGGCCGGGTCCTGCCGGTCCGCCCCGAGGAGTTCGCCGATGCGTGAACTGAACATCCCGAAGTAGTCCGCCGAAATCACGCCGGGCGGGACGCCCCCGATGTAGTGCAGCGAATACACCGCATACAGCGCGATCGGCCGGCCGCTTTTCGCCTGCACCGAAAGGAACGAAATCTCCGGATCAGTCGGGCCGGCGGGCTTCAGGAGCACAGCGGACGACGGCGGGTTCATGCGCACGGTGTCGATTCCGCCGAACGGATTGCGCCGGTCGGACTCCTCCTGCACGAACCAGCGGCGGTTGAAGACGTGCGAACCGTCCCGGCCGGTGCCCCAGCCGATGCGTGCAGGCTCAAGCTGATTGATCGCCCGCTGCAAGGTGTCGGCAATGCGCCGGGCCACAAAGTGCTGGTAAGCGGTCAGGGGCGCCGGTGACCCGCGCCTTTGGGCCTCTGGCGCGCGCTCCCGTTTTCCGCTGTTGTAACCCGTCTCGGCCGCAGCTCCGGCCGAGACGCCCGAGTGGGTGTGGGTCGCCGAGATCAATACCTCCGCAGGAGTGAGGCCGGTCAACTGCTGCGCCAGCCTTTTGGCTTCGTCGCCCACTTCGCGCGGCATGCCGAGATTGTCGCACACCACGATCGCGAGCCGCTGCACCCCGTCGTCGAGCACCAGCGCCCGCACGTGCAGCGGATCGTGCACGTGCGTCGCCAGCGGAGCCTCGAAATTGCCCACGATCGGCAGCCCGAGTTCGGGGGTGACGTCGCTCAGCGCGGCGCCCGCCCGGAATATGCGCGCCTCCTTCGCCGGTTCCCCCGCGAACGCCGCGGCCAGTCCCAGCATCAGCCAAACCGCCCCACCGCCCCATAGTCTCCGGCTAGATTGTCGTTTTTTCATAAAAGTAAGATCAACGCCGGCCGGCGCGTGCCGTCCCCATCCGCGGTTAGTCTGCAGCGCTCGGGGTCCGTTTTTCCGGTTCGCCGAAAAAACGAGAAGCACCGCCATAAAGAAGCGGGCTTAAAAGTGGTGCACCCGTAGGGAGTCGAACCCCAAACCTTCTGATCCGTAGTCAGACGCTCTATCCAATTGAGCTACGGGTGCGTAAAGGAGGGCGAGAAGAAGCAAAGATTCACCGCAGAGTGCAAGCGAGAATTAAGGGATAGGGTCTAAGTTTTTGAGGTGTAAGTCAGGTTCAGCCACCAGGAGTTTGCATTCCAACTCCTGCTTCATCGCTAAACCTTATGACTCACGCCTTTTCCGCGGGCCGCCAGTCAATCAGTCCCAGTTGCAGCAGTTTGCGGTCGTTGAAGTGATTCCACTTCAATTCCACCGCCAGATCGATCGGGGTGCCGACCGGAGGCAGGCGGTTGACCATTTTCCAGGCCACGCCGTGCAGGCGCCGGCCGTGTCCGCTTTCGAACATGAAACGGAAATGCTGCTCTTTGAAAATTTCCGGCGGCTGGCGCAGGACGACGCCGCGCACCCCGAACACCGGCTCGGGATTGCCCTGGCCAAAGGGGTGCAGGGTTTCCAATTCGGTCATCAGCGCTTCGGAAATCTGCCCGGGCTCCAGCCACGCGGTGATGCCGAGGCGCGCTTCGGCAATGTCACCCCCGGCGTGCTGCCGGACGGCTTCGGCAAAATGGGCCCGGAACGATTCCAACCGGCTTTTATTCAAGGCCACTCCCACCGCCATTGGGTGGCC
>CAMAPG010000186.1 GCA_945859965.1 Opitutus sp. GAS368
CAAGGAGGATTTGGGCGGTGCGGCGGTGGCGGTCGATACCGCCGGCACGGTGGACAACGCGGCCGAGACCGAGGCGGACTGCTTCGGGATGATCCGACGTTTTTTGAGCTACCTGCCCCAGAACGTCTGGGAGCTTCCGCCCCGGGTGATGTGCGACGACCCGGTCGATCGCCGGGAGGAAGAATTGCTCAAGATTGTGCCGAAGAACCGCCGGCAACCGTACAAGATGCACCGGGTGCTGGAATGCATTGCCGACCAAAACTCGCTGTTCGAAATCCAGCCCACGTTCGGTCGGGCGATCATCACGTCCTTCGGACGAATGAACGGGAACGTGGTCGGCTTCATCGCCAACAATCCAATGATCAATGGCGGGGCGATGGACACCAAGACGGCCCGCAAGCAGAGCCACTTCATCGAACTCTGCGACTGTTTCCATATCCCGATTATTTTTCTGGTCGACGTGCCCGGTTTCATGGTGGGCCTCGAGGCGGAAAAGGATGCCACGCTTCGGGAGGGAATGAGGTCCGTCTACGCCGCGCTGCAAGCGACAGTGCCAATGCTGACGGTGGTGATTCGCAAATGCTACGGCATGGCCGGCATGGCCACCTGCGACAAGAACGGTCTGGACTTCAAGGTCGGCTGGCCGTCCGCGGAGTGGGGTTCCCTGCCGGTGGAGGGCGGCGTCGCGGCGGCCTTCAAACGCGAAATCGCGGCAGCGAGCGATCCGGTGGCGAAGGAACGCGAACTCGAGGATGAATTGCGCGCGCTGGCGTCCCCGTTCCGTACGGCGGAGGCGTTCGGAGTCGAGGAAATCATCGATCCCCGGGAAACGCGTCCGCTGCTCTGCCGGTTTGTTGACGCCATGCAAGCCCGCCTCGCAACCGAGCTGGGCCCCAAGCCAAAGTTCGGCGTGAGGCCGTGAGATCTGTCTGGGTGGTGGGCCTGTGCTTGCTCCCTATCCACCGTGCCGGTTCGACCTAGGAGCTGTTTGGGAAATGCCGCCTGCCTTGGATTCTCGTAGCGAAACGCGTGAGCGTTTCGGGCTCGGACGAAAGCCTCACGGCTTTCGCTACTCGGAGAGACGAATTCCCAAACAGCTCCTAGGACGCTTTCGGCAACAGCTCGTCCAGGGTCGCGGCCAGCTGGGGCAGGAAAAACGGTTTTTTCAAAATCCGGTCGGCGCCCAGCAGCTTGGCGATTTTTAGAAAATCCCCGGCATCGATTCTGCCTCCACCGGACATCGCGATGATCTTGACCTGATTGTGCTGTCGCTTGAGTTCCCGGACGAGCTCGAGGCCGTCCTTGTCCGGCATGACGAGATCGGTGACCACCACATCGGTGGGATTTTGGGAGAAAAGCGTGATGGCCTGTTTTCCATCCTGGGCCTCGGTGACCCGATGGCCCATCCCGGCGAGCGCGACCGCCAGCATCTGGCGGAGATCCTCATCATCGTCGACCAGGAGAATATGCGCCATGGCGTGAGGTCGTTTTGATTTTCAGCGAATGCCGGAGAGCCGCAGTTCCACAGTCTCAGACGCGGTGGGCTCGATTGGCAATTCCCGAAAGACCAGGGCCGTATCGTAATCCCAGCGGCTCCCGTCCGAATGAATCGTTCCTCATTCTCGTAATCATTCTCGTTTCCCCTGGCCGGAAGCGTAAGAATGAGAACGACGAACGAGAACGATTCGGACCGTCTGGAAAACCAGGATACTATCAGGAACAGGTGCGCGTGATTTTCAGACCAGCTGGTTCGCCGCGAGGATCAGGAGGATGGCGACGATGCCGATCCCGGTCTCGACCACGGTCCACGTGCGAATGGTCTGGGGCACGGTCATGCCGAAGTATTCCTTCACGAACCAAAAGCCCCCGTCGTTGACATGGGAGAGCACGAGCGAACCGGCGCCCATCGCCAGCACCAGGAGCTCGCGGTTGACGTCCGGCCGCACTTCCAGGATGGGCAGCATGAGACTGGCGGCCATCATGACGGCCACAGTGGCTGAGCCCACGGCGACACGGAGAAGGGCGGCGATGATCCAGCCGAGCAAGAGGGGCGAAACGGGCGCGGTCGCGCCGACCTCGGCGATGGCCTTGCCCACTCCGGACGCATTCAGTACCATGCTGAAGCCACCGCCGGCGCCGACGACGAGGAGAATGGCCGCCGCGGGCCCCACGCAGTCCTCGGAGAATTTAAGAATCTGTGGCGCGGTGAGACCGCAGTGCGTGCCAAACGCCCAGAAGGAGAAGAGCACGGCGATCAGCATCGCGGCCGACGGGGAGCCGAGCAGGTTGGCCCATTGGCGCAGAGGCTGGTCCCGCGCGAGTCCCGACACATCGAACGCCGTGGCGACCAACATCAGCAGCACCGGGAGCAGCAAGGTGAAGCAACTGAGCGCGAACCCGGGTGCGCGCGGGGCGGTAGGCTGGGTCGTGGCGGTTGCGCCCAAGCCGCCAATCTCCAGCGGCACCCGCGGAGCCAGCCAGCGGGCGAGGAACGGACCGGTGATGAGTGCGGTGGGCAGGCCAATGACGATGGACCACAGGATGGTTTTTCCGATATGTGCGTGCACCGTCGCGATGGCCGCCATCGGGCCGGGATGAGGTGGAATCAATCCGTGTGCGGTGGATAGCCCGGCGGCGAGGGGCAAGGCGAGGTGCAGGATCGGCGTGTTGGTCCGGCGCGCGAGCATGAAGGCAATCGGTCCGAGCAGCACGATGCCCACACCGAAAAAAACCGAGATGCCCACCATGAACGCGATCAACATGATGGCGTAGTCGAGCCGCCGCACACCCAGCCAGCGCACGAGAGTGTTGGCGATCACCTCCGCGGCCCCGGATTCCGCCAGGAGCTTTCCGAGGATCGAGCCCAAGCCGATGATCAAGGCCATGCTGCCGAGGGTCTTGGCCACCCCGGCCTCGAGGCTCTCCATGATGCCCGGGCCGGTGCCGATGGTCACGAGCGGCATGCCCGAACCCAGGCCGACTGCCAGCGACGCCAGCATCAGGGCGACGAACGCGTTGCACTTGAATCGCGCGATCAGGATGACGAGGCCGACGATCGCGCCGGCGGCGAGCAGCAGCAGACCGTGTGAGGAGAGGACGGCGAGGGGTAAAATCACGTCCATGTGAAAGCCGCCGAAAACGATGGCTCCGTCAATATTGAAGAGGTCCAGCACTACTATGAAATAGTGCGTTGGTTTACTGTAGCGGCGCTCTTGTTGCTATAAGCGCCGATGTCCGAGCCGGCGGTCATAGACCGCCGCTACATTTTTCAAACCAACCCCCACCCAGGCCATGCGCAGCGTTGCCATTTGGAACCGCGGCGTTTTGGTTCCCAACACCCCTTACCCTATGGATAACCAGTCGACCCTGAAAGCGAAACTGTCGGTGTTCATGTTCCTGCAGTACTTCATCTGGGGGGCGTGGTATGTGAGCATGGGAACATATCTGGCGAACGTGCTGAAATTTGGCGGCGAACAGATCGGCGCGGCCTATGGGGCGTTTGCGATTGGCTCGCTGATCGCACCCTTTTTTGTGGGCCTGATTGCCGACCGCTATTTTGCGTCGCAGAAAATCCTCGGGGTCCTGGGCGTGCTCGGGGGGGCGGTGCTGTTCGCGCTCGGCCGGATGCACACCTTTGGGTCCTTCTATCCCACGCTGATTCTCTATTGCGCGCTGTTCACGGCGACGCTCGCACTGGGAAATTCGCTCTCGTTGCACCATCTGCTCGATTCCAGTCGTGATTTTCCGCGCATCAAAATTTTCTCGGCGATCGGATGGATCGCTGGCGGCGTGACTTTGAGCCTGCTCAAGGGCGAATACTCACCGGTGCAGTTCTACCTGGCGGGCGGAGTCTCGGTCGTCTTCGGCCTGTTCGCGTTTTCTCTGCCCCATACCCCGCCGAAGAAAGTGGGAGGAAACGTCAGCGTGGCCGAGGTCCTCGGACTCGACGCGCTCGCCCTGCTGAAGAAGCCGTCCTTCGCGATCTTCATCGTCTGCATGTTCCTTATCTGCATCCCGCTTTATTTCTATTTTGTGATGATGGGGATCTACCTCTCCGAACTCCAATGGAGCGGCCTCGCAGGGAAACTGAGCCTGGCCCAGCTGTCGGATGTGATCTTTCTGTTTCTTCTCCCCCTCATGCTGAAAAGGTGGGGCTACAAGAAAACGATCACCCTCGGCATTCTCGCGTGGGCGATCCGCTATTTTCTACTGGCCAAGAGCCTGACCTCCGCCGATTGGCAGGCCCCGCTAATCTTTGTGGCGATTCTGCTGCATGGCGTGTGTTACGATTTCCTGTTCATCGCGGGGCAGCTCTATGCGAACGATGAAGCCAATGAGCGCATCCGCGGTGCGGTGCAGGGATTTCTCGCCTTCGTCCTGTGGGGAGCCGGGGCCTTTGTCGGCACGCTGCTCGCGGGGAAGGTGCTGGCTGCGAACGAACTCGCCGTTCCCCAGGGCGCGCTGCGGCATGACTGGCCGCACATCTGGATGACCCCCGCCATCGGCGCCGTCTGCGTACTGGCGGTCTTTCTCGTTTTCTTCCGCGAACCGGCGAAGAAACCGGCGTCCGTCTCTTAAAAAAAGCCGGCCAGGGCTGCCAATGTGACAAGCTTACCCCCAACCACCCCCACGTCATGAACCGTGCAGCCTTTCTAAGTTTAGCGGCCACCGGTGTTGCAGCCAATGTCATTGGGCCCGGATCCCGGGCCATGGCCGCCGCCCCTTCTGAAGGACGGAAGCCGAGTGATCCACTGGCCGGTAAATTTGCGATTGTGGCGAAGGCACCGCCGGCGGCTGATGGCAATCACACGTTTTTTCTGAGCAACGCTTTCACGGATTTGGGGAACGGCACATACCTGGCGGCGTCCCCTTTGACCGTGCGTCTGCGAGAGGGTGATGCCGTGACGGGTCATTCGGTGCTGGTCGCGCGGAGTGTTGACCGGGGCGACACCTGGCAGGTGGTGGGGCGGCTGCCCCAGACTGAGGTGGTTGAAGTGGCGCTTTTCGCGTTTGGCGGACGGGTTTACATGTTCATCGGGCCGCGCACTCAGGCGGGAATCATCCGGGTGATGGTCAGCAAGGACAATGGGAGCTCTTGGAGTGAACCCACGGAAGTCGTCCACACCAAACCCGCTGGGGTGAATGCGTCACAATCCGGCAGCACTGGAACCGCCGACCCGGTTGAAACCGCCGCGAGAAGCGAGGCGTGGTACTGCCTGCATCAAACGACGATGGTGGTGCACGAGGGAAAACTCTATTTTGCGGTCAGCGAGCGACTCCAGCGGCTGAGAATCGTTTCGTGTGAATTGCAGGGTATCCTTGATCCCGCCTGCTGGCGGATCTCCGAGCCGGCGGAGATGCCGCTCCCGAAGGAACTGAATCCCGGTTTGTTTCCGGGGCCCTCCATGCGTTGTCTGGAGGGCAATGTCGTGCGGGTGAACGGACGTTTGAGCGTCCTGGCGCGGGCGGTGATCGATCGACAGGGAACCGCCAGTATTGCCGCCGTCTTCGACGCGCAGGACACGGGGAAAACGCTGAAGCTCGAATTCTCCCAGTTCTACGCGATTCCGGGGGGGCAGTGCAAATTTTACATCATTCACGATGCGGTCTCGAAGTTATATTGGATGGCATCGAATCTTCCGGTGGATTCGCAGAAGCGGGCGGCCCCCGAGACGCCGGAAATTTTCCGGCATCACGACCGGCGCTTTCTCATGCTGTTCTACTCGGCCGACTCATTGAATTGGTTTCCGGCGGGATGCATCGTGCGCACCAACAATCCGCGCCAGTCGTTCATGTATCCTTCGCTGATCATTGATGGAAACGACCTGGCGGTCCTCTCCCGGACCGCACGCGAATCGGGGCGGGCGCACGACGCGGATTTGATGACCTTTCACCGGGTGAAGAATTTCCGGGAGTATGCCATGGATCTTACGATGACCTGAAAAACCGCCGGCCAACAATCATGCGTTTACTGTGAAACCAAAATCCAAAATTGCGCTGATCACCGGCGCCGGAACGAATATCGGCAAAGCCTCGGCTTTGGCCTTGGCGAAGGCGGGCTACACCGTCGTGCTCGCGGGTCGGCGCAAGGCGCTGCTGAATCAAGTCGCCCGGCAGGCGGGCCCGAACGCGCTCGCACTGGCCACGGATTTGACTGATCCGCGCGCAATCAAGGCGCTCTTTGCGATGATCAAGGCCCGGTTTGGCCGGCTCGACGTGCTCTTCAATAATGCCGGGATCTCCGCGGATGCACTTCCGCTGGAGAGTGTCCCTCTCGCGCAATGGCGGGCGGTGATCGATACCAATGTCAGCGGCACGTTTCTCT
>CAMAPG010000187.1 GCA_945859965.1 Opitutus sp. GAS368
CGAAGGCGAACGGCTGAAATCAACCTGCCGGTCCGCTTCGACTTTCACCCATTAAGTGAAAGTCGATCCAACCCCTGTCTGCCAGCTCTGGCGCCGCTTTCAGCAATCTGGACACGGTTTCACCGCCATTTTGTTCACACATGGCTGAACCGACTTTCACTTAATGGGTGAAAGGCAAAACCGCTCGCCGATACGCGTTTCTCGAACAGCAATGGGCGCAACGGCGCTAACTCGCGCGGCTGTCCGTCAACCTGTGGGATGCGCGTAGCGCACCTGCAGCTGGAGATCGTTCCACCACACGGAGGAACTGCCGGTGTTCGAGACGGAGACATCGTTCGTTCCGGTTTTGATTGAGGCGGGCGTTACCTTGAATTCCAGCCAGTCGCCGGTCCGTGATCCGTTCCGGAGGATTTCCCCATTCAAGCGGACTGAGATTTGATCGGCCGGCGCGCCGTCTTTGAAGCGCAGCCGCAAGGTCAGGATGGGAGGAGTGTCAGTCGGAAGCGTAGCTCCGACTTGCAACGCGACCTTGGCTGGCGTTGTTGTGCCGACCTTGATGGGTTGGCCGGGATTCAGGATGGGAATCGTCACGTACTTCGCGTGCGGGACCGGCACGCGTCCGAGCCCGCGCACGCTGGCAAAATAATCGTGGTCGAGACGCGCGAGCTTTTGGGGATCGCCAGCTTCCCGCCAGATCGGGTGGGTGGGATTGAAAAGATTGTAGAAGTAAACTCCGTCGGCGCCCGACTGCCAGACGTTCAAGGCCCGGCCGCGGTAGGAGAACAGGTGATTCCGGGACTGCGATTGCGCGGGACCGTCGACGGCCTTTTCGGCCTTGGGTTCGACGACGCGGGATTCGTCTAGAGCCGGGTATACCTTCACGCCGTATTTTCGTCCGAGCGCGACGCTGTACGTCCAGGGATTGAGCTGGATGTAGCCGCTGGGCACGAGGAGGTCCATGAGGCCCTCGGACAGCCAGCGCTCCAGATCGAGGCCGATGACGCGGCAGTACTCGACCGAGTCGGGTAGGCGCATGGCGACAAGGATTGGCCGACCGCGCCGCTGGCCTTCGGCCTCTGTCATGCGCCGGATCCGGCGCATCAGGTCGGTCATCTGGTTCAGCTCCTGTTGGGTGCAAGGTTCACCGTTTCCCGAGCGCTTGAAGAAAAACGCATGGCGGAAGAAATCGAGTTCGATGCCGTCGACGTTGTAATTCTGGCAGACTTCCTCGGCATAGCGGAAGGCGAGGTCGCGGATCTCGGCGTGACTGTAATCGACCGAGGACCAGGTGCCGTATTTGGGCCGGTGTTCGGCGCTGCCGACCAGCCATTCCGGATGTTGCTGCTTGAGTTTGTTGGCCTGGAAGAGCGGCGGGCCGTAGCTCGACAAGCCCGCGTCATGAGTGTCGTTCATGCGGAACGACCAGAAGATCTCGATGCCCTGCTTTTTCCCGAAGTCGACCATCACGCGCAAGGGATCGGTGCCCGCATCGAGCATTTCCTGGGTGATGTTATTCGGCCAAAAGGTCTTGGAGTTGAAAACCTGCCCGACCTTCGTGTTGTGGGTGAAGAGGCTGAACCCGGAACTCCAGGTGCAGTAGAAAATACTGTCCACCTGCGAACCGACCAGCGGGGTCGTGCGGTAACGGAGCAGTTCTTCCGGGGTGGGGTTGGTGCAGTTGATCACCGGCTCGTTGCCGTCGTTGTTCATGATCACGCGGCGCTGGCGGCTGGCGGCCTCCTGTCGCAAGACACGGAGCTTTTCGAGGGAGAGTTCCGGCTGGGCGGGGCTGTGGGTGCCGAGGCAGCACAGGGTGGCGACAAGTACGAGCAGGCGACGGATGGGGGTATGCATCATTGGAAGGGGATGGAGAATGATATGGCTCTGAATCCAGTTTCGGGGCAAGGACGCTATTCCGGGTGGCGGCGTGCATGGTGGTTTGCCGTCTGCTAATCGGGTTTTTGCCAGTAGAAACCTGAATCGGGCGGAAAATTCAGTCTGGGCAGCGTTTCCCAGCTTGTCCTTGACTCCCTGCCGGAATCAGCGCGTTAACCTATTCCAGCTCGGCCGGAAGGAAACTCCGGTCGGGTCAATGCGTCATTCCGTGGCCACGCAGACAAGCTTGCACTGGAGCGGGCGGAGACATGCCATGGAAGGTGTCCCGTGGTCCAACCGCCCGCGGCGTGAGCATACCCCCTTCGACTCCCATCCCTCATGAAGCATCTGATCCTTGCCCTCATGGCGTTTGCCGTCTGTAGCCGCGGAAGCAGCCAGACCTACTTCAACGCCTGGCTGTCATCTTGTCCGCATCTGATCGGGCCGAGTGGCAGCATCCAGTCTTTGCAGGTGGCGCTCGACCAATCGCGGGGAAAGGTCGCGGCGGCGCCGGCATTTTCCTGGGACTTGATGTTCGACATGGGAGACTGGACCGCCAGCCAGTCGCCGCCCAGCCATGAGGCGGGCGCCGCGCTGGCCAGCTACTTGAATCGCGCCTTTGGGGACCGCCGGGGGGATTTCTTCACGATCAGCGGCAACCACGATGGCGACGGCCGGGGATGGCGCCCGGGGCAGTTTGCCGAGACGTATGTGAATTCCCTGGGCGCGGACGGGGCGGCTGGGACCTCCGGGTTTTCAGCGGCGCAGCGGCCCAATCGCGAGGGGGTGGGCCAGCTGCTGACCTATCCCGGCATCCGCTGGGACCGTTATCTGGTGCGCACCGGGAACGTCGTCTGGATCATGCTCAGTGACCGCAATGAATTCGACACCCTGGCCGAGGCCCGTGGCGACACGTCAGGCCTCTTTCAGGCGGGAAGAGGCGGGGCCGCCGGAATGCCCGTGGGTGGCTATCCCTCCGGTTCCGTCACTCTCGACACCTTCGAGTGGTGGAAATCGGTCCTGGAGAATCCGATGTTCGCCAGGGATATCCTGATCACGGCGCATCACAATCTGCTGCGGAACACGACCCTCACCACGGACGATGGGGAGCCCGGAAACTACCATGGTGACTCCGGTTCCCTGGGGCCCAACGGTGAAACCGGAGCCCAGTTGTACTGGCTGCGGGAATACGATGAAGCGGGCCGGGAGGTCCGGCAGTATGCCCAGACCCGGCCGTTTCTCGACTATCTGCGTGATCATCCCGGCGCCATTGCGGCGTGGATTGGCGGACACACCCATGTCAACGCCCCCGACGACGTCATCAACGGGCGGGGGATCTATGTGCGGAAATACGGGGTGACGTTCCTCAGCGTCGGCGGATTGACCGTCTCCCATGGCGTCCGTGGCAACCAAACGACCCGCCTGCTGACGTTCCAGGACGGGAGCGACGAGGCGGTGGTCAACGTGTATATCCACGGATCGCGGGAAGGGCGGCCGTTGGGATGGCACGGGCCATCGGCCCGCCGGGTCCCGCTCGGCAAATCGTTCAAGGCGCCGCCGGTCAGCAGCAATACGCCGGCCCCGATGGGCGGTCGCGGAATTCCAGTGGTGCCGGATGCTCCCGCCGATCCGGTCGGGCCCCGGTATTATTGGGATTTGGACGCGCGCCGCACCTATGACTTCAACAACGATGCGTTCGCGGTCGGGGCGGACGGATCGCCTTATGGGGAATACCAGAACTTGAAGGCGCCTCTCCTGGCCAAGGACAGTCCGTTCGGCGGAGGACGGTCCCTCGACCTCCGGGCAACGAACGGGCGGTTGGAATTCAAAGCTCCCTACCGGCCAACAATGGAGTGGCCTGCCATGACCTTGAGTTTCTGGCTGAAGACCGAATCCACGGCCCCCCAGGAGGCGGTCAGCTACAGCTCCGCTGACGGGGTGGGCAAATTCCGGGTGTGGTTCGACGGCTCCGCGTGGAGCTTGGACGTGGCGGAGGGAGACTCTTGGCGGAGCGCACGCTGGGAGTATCGCCGTGCGCCAGCCGCCAAGGCGCGCTGGCAACACTTCATCGCGGTGGTCGACAGCGGAGCGCGACGGATCCGGCTGTATGTCGATGGCGTGCTTCAGGCCGAGTCCGAGTGGACGGCCCCGCGGTTGAAATCAGTGGGCGAAAACCATCGCTTTGTCCTCGGCGCGTCCGGGGACAAATACTCGCCGGACGGCAGGGTGACATGGTCCCGGCCGTTTGATGGGTTGATCGACGAAGTCATGGTCTTTGACTCCGTGGTCGACATCAATTGGATCCGCTCCTTGGGCGTTCTCCGCTGAGTGGCGATGATTATTTCCGGCCTGACCGACGTGGCGGAACGATGAGCCACTCCCTGAAATCCAACCGGCTTGGGCAGGTCGTGCTCGAGCCGGCCGGCGCCGTGGTTGCCGGCAGCATGGGTGAATGGAAGATCGTCCTGACTGTTGGCAGTTACGGCATCGATGAGGGCGGCACGATCAAGCTGGCCCACCGCTTTGCCAGCGACTGGGAGGCTCCACAGTTCATGGAGCCGGCGCATTCCGGCTTCTCGACCGTCCGCACGGACGGTGAAGCCCGCCTCCGTCCGCATTTCGAATCCAAGGGCCATGACCGGCCGTGGATGAAGGCCCTGGTGATCGACGTCTATGACGGTTCGCTCGAGCCCGGTGACACGGTCACCATCGTCCTCGGCGATCGCAGCCAGGGGGCGCCCGGTATCCGGGCCCAGACCTTCAGCGAGTCGGCCCATGTCTTTCAGGTTTTTGTCGATCCGACGAACGCCTGCATCGCGCGCCCCGTGCCTTCCCCCTGCGTCCCGGTGATTCCGGGCCCGGCGGAAAAGCTGGTCTGCCACGTCCCGGTCCAAGCCGTGGTCGGCCAATCGGTGATCCCGTTGATCAAGGGTGAAGATCGCTGGATGAATCCCACGCCTCCGTTGGCGGGGGTGGTGCTTTCCTGGTGCGGGAACTCCCGCGTCGAACTCAACGGCCGGACGTTCGTGCCCCGCGAACCCGGGGAGGGCTATCTCGAGGTGGGGGCCGGGACGCTGCGCTGCCGGAGCAACTGGCTCACCGTGCACGTCCACGAACCCGCCATGAAAAAGTACTGGGGGGACCTCCATGCCCAGACGGACTCGACGGTCGGGACGGGAACGGAGGAGGAGTACTTCCGCTTCGGCCGCGACCGGGCCGGGCTGGATTTCATCTGCCATCAAGGGAACGATTTTCAGCTGACCGACGAGGACTGGCGGCGGTTGAACGAAGTGGGCAAGCGCTTCAACGAGCCCGGGTGTTATGTGGTCCTGCCCGGCTACGAATGGTCGGGCAACACCCCGGCGGGCGGCGACCGCAACGTGATCTACTCCCGCGACGATCAACCGATCTTCCGCTCGAGCCACTGGCAGGTTCCCGGTGTCCCCGAGACGGCGCTCACCCCGGCCCATCCCGCGAGTGTTCTCTTTGAGCGGCTCAGGCAGAACGGTCATGCGCTGGTCTGTGCGCATGTCGGCGGCCGCTACGCCGACATCCGGAAATACTTTGACCGCGACCTCTGCCCGCTGGTGGAGGTCGTATCCTGCTGGGGCGTGTTCGAATGGCTGCTCTGGGACGCCTTTGACTGTGGCTATGTCGTGGGAGTCATGGCGAACAGCGACGGACACAAGGGCCGTCCCGGGGCGGAGGGTCCGGGCGCGGGCGAATTCGGCATCGCCGGAGGGCTGACGTGTGTCCTTGCGCCCGAACTCACCCGCGAGGCCGTGTTCACTGCGCTGAGGGAACGACGGTGTTACGGAACGACCGGAGCGCGGATCGAATTGGATTTTTCCGTGAACGGGCTCCCCATGGGTTCCGTGATCCGTGACGCCTCCCGGTGGACGGCGCGTTTCTCGGTCCGCGGGACCGCGCCTTTGGAGAAGGTCGAGCTGTTTCAGGGACGCAGCATCCTGAAGACATTTCGACCGGGGGCATTTGACGGCAAGCCTTCCGCCAAGCTCCGGGTCAGCTGGCATGGCTCTCGCATCCGCGGACGCGGCCGTCGCGTGCGCTGGGACGGAACCCTTCGCTTTGATGTGGCCCGCATCGTGTCCGCGGTCGGATTCGCGTTTGATTCCCCGGCCGACGGCCTCACCAAGGTTGAGCAGCACGCGGTGCATTTCCGGTCGCAGACCACCGGTGACACGGACGGGATCGAACTCATTCTCGACCGGACGACCGAGGGGAAACTGTCGCTCGAAACCCCGCAGGGCTGCTGGGAAGTTCCGCTGGCCGAACTGCCGCGTTCGGGCGAGGTGCTGGCCCTCGAAGTTGGACCGATTGACCGGGAGGTTCGGATCGAACGTTATCCCGAAGTGCTGCATGAGGACACGATGCAGGGTGAGATCCCGCTTGAGGCTCCGGCGGAT
>CAMAPG010000188.1 GCA_945859965.1 Opitutus sp. GAS368
CGGAGCATCCCCGCCTCCAGGGCCTGCGACGTTTCAGCCTGATCACGCAGGACGCCCATCCCCTCTATGCCCAGTTCGGTTTCACGCCGATCGCCACTCCCGAACGACACATGGCGCGACTGACACCTGACGTCTATAAGCGCAGCCGACCGTAGCCGTCATCCACTCACTGTCCGGCCAACTCAAGCGCCCGCGCGTAATTGCGGCGGAATTCCGAGCCCAGTTCATTGGCGAGCCGGATCTCATCCACCTTATTCTTCGAACCGAGAGCGCGCTTGATGTCACCCTTGGCCCGATCATAGCCGACCATCGAGAGATCCTGCAGGGCCGCGAGCGCCTTCGACTTGATGGGTTCCGGGGCGGCATTGATTGCCTTCCAGGCTTTCACGAGTTCCGGGTGCGTGTCCTGGCCCATCACTCGGATGATGAACGCCAACTCGCGAAAGACCCCGCCCGTCCACTCGCCGCGGTAAATCAACTGATTCTCCTGGGCGAATGGCTCCGTCTCCGTGTCGTTGCGGAGTGCTTTCCATTCCTGATGCGCATAGAAATCGCGGCGCACCGGCAGACGCCGCAGCGCAAAATGCTCCGGTCCGCCCGGCGTACCGGGCTTGAAGCTCCACAAACGCTGCCCCTCGAGCGACAGCACGTATTCGATGAAAGCGACCGCGATTTCCCGGTTCGGCGCACCCCGCAGCAACGCGATGGGATCGACCGAACTGACTGTGCCTCCGGGCGGAGACGCGTATCCCAGCCGGGCCGAGCCCGCCCGGCGACGCACCGCCTCCTCCTGCTGCCGCCCATAGAAATCGATGCAGATGCCGGCCGCACAGTTGCCTGCCGCCACATCGATGGGTGGTTTCTGCGAGGTATCGGTGAAATAACGCGAGTTCGCCGAGATCAATTGCATCAGGCGCAGGCCTTCGATCCAGCCTTCGCGGACCGCCTGGGCCTCGCGCTGTTTCGCGTCGAGACTGGGCTGCGCTGCCTGCAGGGCCACCCAGCGGCGCTGCATCTGTTGCTGAAGGATGTTTTCAAATGCCTTGGCGATCGAACTGCTCTTCGTGGGATCCGCCAGCGCCACTTCGCCGAAATAACGTCGATCCTGCAAATCGGACCATTGCCTGGGCTCGCGATCCAAACCGAGGCGTTGCAGCGAATCCCGGTTGTAAACGATCCCGTAGGAGCTGAGCACCGTGCCAATCCATCGCCCGCCTTTGTCCCAATAGGTTTCGCCCGCGAAGGCCTGGGGAATCGTCTCCGGCCGAAACCACTCCGGGTGCAGCTGCAACAGGCCGCTATCGACGATCCGGCCGGCGGTCGCCTGCTTGATGAAATCATACGGCCCGCCGCCGAAGAAAAGATCGATGCCGCAGCTCGTCGCGGACGACAGAAACGCCGCCCGCGCCTCGCGCACCAGCGCGGGAGCCGTAGGTGCCGGGTCGCTCTGAAAGCCGGCCTGCACTTCGGAGCTCCAGGGCTTCCCGAGTTTTCCGGTCCAAAAATTCTGGAATGCAGCCGTGTACTCCCCTTCAAGAAACCGCGTGATTTCCGCCGTGCCGCCGATCACCCGCCAGTCGATCGCCACGACCCGCCCGGTCCGGGCCCGGTACCATTCCTTGAATCCCAGCCCGAATTCGTGCCGGATCGATTCGTTGTGCGGCGTGATGATGACCAGCGTGGCGTCCGCCTTTTCCACGGACGCCTGTTTCGGTCGCAGCACAAAGGGCAATGCGACCGTCGTGACCAAGGCCAGAATGATCGCAATCCGTTTCATGATCCGGTCAGTTCCCGCCGGCCTGCAATGCGCTGGTTCTCATTCTCGCAATCGTTCTCGTTCTCTCATTCGGTAAAACCATGGAAAGGAGAACGAGAAGGATTACGAGTACGAGAACGATGCCGTCCCGGCTCACTCGCTCAACACCACCACGTCCGTCGGATCCACACTGGCATACAATTCGCCGCGGGCGGCGTGGCCGACAAAACGGGGGTTCAGTTCGAAAATCTTCAAAACCGTGGTCCCGCTGACAAAGGCATATTGGGCCACCTCGCCCAGGTAGATCGACTCGCCGATCCGGCCCCGCACGGAATTCTGGCCGCGGACTTCGTGGCCCAGCGTCCAGCATTCGGGACGGATGGACACGGTGACGTCCGCACCGATCGCCGGTTGAAGGATGGGATCGCCCAACACGCCTTCGAATTTTCCAACCGCCGTTTCCACGACGGCGCGGTCTCCCTGCAGGCCCAGGACTTTGCCGGGAATGAAGTCCGTCTCACCGATGAAGTTCGCCACCGTTTTCCGCGTCGGCCGTCCGTAAACTTCGCGCGGGGTACCGACCTGCAGGATGCGGCCGCTTTCGAGGATCGCCATGCGATCCGAAATCGAGAGCGCCTCTTTCTGGTCGTGGGTCACGTAGACCGTGGTCAGCTTGAATTCCTTGCAGACGCGCCGGATCTCGATGCGCATTTCCAGCCGCAGCTTGGCGTCGAGATTGGACAACGGCTCATCGAGCAACAGGCACCGCGGCCGGATGACCAGCGCCCGCGCCAAAGCCACGCGTTGCTGCTGTCCGCCGGAAAGCTGGTTGGGACGGCGCTCCGTATAGGCGCTCATCCGCACGGACTCCAGCGCTTCGCCAACCCGCCGCTTGAGCTCCTCCTTCGGCACCTTTCTCTCCTCCAGGCCGAACGCGACATTTTCCGCCACGGTCATGTGCGGCCACAGCGCGTAACTTTGAAACATCATTCCGGTATTGCGCCTGTGCGGTGCCAGGCGGGTCACGTCCTCATCACCAAAAAAAATCCGGCCTTCATCGGGGATATAAAATCCCGCCATGCTCCGCAGCAGGGTGGTTTTGCCGCAGCCGCTGGGCCCGAGCAGAAAGAAGAGTTCGCCGGGTTCGATCGTGAGATCGAGCTGGTGGAGGGCGGTGACCGGACCGAACCGCTTGGTCAGGTTTTTGATTTGAATCGAAATCATGGCGCGACGGTCAGGAGTTAAGAGGTATCGCTTAACGGGTAGCACGTCTTTTCTTGCCCGGTGCCACGGGGAAAGGGCCAATTGTGAAATTGCGCGGTTTTCCCGTGATTATCATTGATCGCGATGGCCGGCTGCTGCTCCCTCAAGATCGCCACGGACCGCCCGTTGGGCCTTCACTCCCCCATCACCAGAACGCTGAACCATGCCAGAATCCTCCCATCCGGATCTCGAAAGCGTGCTGATTACGGAAACCGCCATCCGGCGCCGGATCAAGAAGCTCGGGGGCGAGATCATGGCGGCCTATGGCGATGAGCCGATCACGGTCATCTCGATCATCAACGGCGCGATTCTTTTCACCGCGGATCTTCTGCGTCAGATCGACAATCCGATCCGCCTCGATTGCATCCGGATCTCCAGCTACCGCAACGAAACCAAGTCCATCGGCAAGCCGCAGCTGATCCACACCCTCACGCTCGATGTGACCAACCGGCATGTCCTCCTGATCGACGACATTCTCGACACCGGCAAGACGCTCTCGATGGTCGCGAAGCTCATCCGCCGGCTCAATCCGGCGAGCCTCAAGGTCTGCATCCTGCTCGATAAGGAAGGCCGGCGCGAAGTGCCGCTCGAGGCTGATTTCGTCGGCTTCAAGATTCCCGACAAATTCGTGGTCGGCTACGGCCTCGATTTTGCCGAACGCTACCGGAACCTGCCCTGTATCGGGGTCCTGAAACCCCAGCTGCAAAATCCGCCCGAATGGGCCTGATTTCCAAGTAGGCGGTCTCTGCTCCGTCCTGATCAGGCGTAAAATCCCTGCCGAAGTGGCATCCGGATTTTTTAACCACAAAGAGACAAAGGCACGAAGGTCGATCCATTCACCCTTCCGGATCTTTGTGCCTTTGTTTCTTTGTGGTTAAAATCCGGGTGGATCGGAATCCTGTTTACCGCGTACCGTTGCGCTTCTTCTTGCGCGCGGGATACTCCAGCGCCGCCGTGGCGACTTTGGCCAGTTTCTTGTAGTCGCCGGACCGGAGTGAATTGATCTGGTCGCGCAACAGCGCCGCGCGCTCGAACTCGAGCTTGCCCGACGCTTCCTGCATCTCTTCCTCCAACTCGGCTAAAACCGCCGCGACGTCGTCGATCGCCTCGGCCATGGCCTCCTGCGGCCGGTCGCCGGAGCCGTCGTAGACCTGCAGACTCGCCTGCGCAAAACGTTTCACGCTCCGGGGCGTGATGCCGTGTTCAAGATTGTACGCGACCTGCTTTTCCCGCCGGTAATTGGTGATCTCGATCGTCCGTTTGATCGAATTGGTGATCTTGTCGGCATAAAAGATCACCCGGCCCTTTTCATGACGCGCCGCCCGGCCCGCGGTCTGGATGAGGCTGGTTTCGCTCCGCAGGAAACCTTCCTTGTCCGCATCGAGGATCGCGACCAGCGCCACTTCCGGGAGATCGAGGCCTTCCCGCAACAAATTGATGCCGATCAGCACATCGAAATTTCCCAGGCGCAGATTGCGCAAAATCTCCACCCGCTCGATCGCATCGATGTCCGAATGGAGATATTCAACCCGGACCTTTGCCTCGCGAAAATATGACGTGAGGTCCTCCGACAGGCGCTTGGTCAGGGTCGTCACCAAGGTCCGTTCCCCCGCGGCCGCCGCCTTCTTGACCTCTCCGATCAGATCCTCCACTTGACCCTTCGTCGTGCGGATCGTGATTTCCGGGTCGAGCAACCCGGTCGGGCGGACCAACTGCTCGGCAATGACGGTTGAGCGCCTCAGCTCAAATTCTGCGGGTGTCGCGGACACATACAGCGTCTGTCCCGTGATCTGCTCGAATTCAGCAAAAGTCTGCGGCCGGTTATCCAGCGCGGACGGCAGGCGAAAACCAAAATTAACCAGCGTCTCCTTGCGGGCGCGATCGCCGTTGGACATGCCGCCGACCTGCGGGACGGTGGCATGGCTTTCGTCGATCATCAGCAGGAAATCCTTGGGAAAGAAATCAATCAAGCAGAACGGCCGCTCGCCCGCCTTACGCGCGCTGAGATGCCGCGAGTAATTCTCGATGCCGTTGCAAAAGCCCATCTCCTGCAGCATTTCGAGATCGTAGTTCGTCCGCATCCGGATCCGCTGCGCCTCGAGGTAAAGTTCTTTGCTCTCGAAATAAGCCACGCGCTCCTCCACCTCCGCCTTGATCGCCTTGATCGCGGGCTCCAGCTTGCCGCGGGTGGTGACGTATTGATTGGCCGGATAGAGATCGAACTGGTCGATCTGGCGCAGCACCGTGCCCGTCAGCGGGTCGAATTCGCTGATGCTGTCCACGTCGTCGCCAAAAAACTCCACCCGCAGTCCATGCTCAAGGTAGGCGGGCATGACATCGACCACGTCGCCCCGGACCCGGAAGCGGCCGCGCTTCAATTCGTAGTCGTTGCGCTCATAGATATTGTCCACGAGGCGCTCGAGAAAGACATTGCGCCCGAGCGGCTGGCCGCGGCGCAGCGGAATCCGCAACTGGATGAAATCCTCGGGCGAACCCAGGCCGTAGATGCAGGAGACACTCGCGATCACGATGACATCCCGGCGGCTGACCAGTGAACTGGTGGTCGCAATGCGGAGGCGTTCGATCTCCTCGTTGATCGAGGAGTCCTTCTCGATGTAGGTGTCGCTCGACGGCACGTAGGCCTCGGGCTGGTAGTAATCGTAGTAGCTGACGAAGTATTCGACCGCGTTCTCCGGGAAGAAATTCTTGAATTCCGAGTACAGCTGCGCCGCGAGCGTCTTGTTGTGCGAGATGATCAGCGTCGGCCGTTCGCACTGGGCGATGACGTTGGCCATGGTGAACGTCTTGCCCGACCCGGTGACCCCGAGCAGGGTCTGATGCTTGTTTCCCGCGCGCACGGAAGCCACGAGCTTGTCGATCGCCTGGGGCTGGTCGCCGGTCGGCTGGTACTCGGAGCTGAGCTTGAAAAGCATGTGAAGCTGGACGTCAGGAAAACCGAAATCCGTTTCCAAGCAAATCGGTCTCAACCCATTTTGCCATGAAAAGGGACGAAATGACGCAAAAAGATCCGGGATCCGAGGATTCCTATCGTGTCATTTCGTGCCTTTTCGCCGTGCCCTACATAGTCTCGGCGACGCAGGGTGGCAAAAAATCCGGTCACAATCCAAACACCTTCAACACCCCGTTCCACACTGCCGCCCAGAATCGGCCGGCTTTGGCCGCCGTGTCCGCGGTCGCCGTCTCCTGCAGGA
>CAMAPG010000189.1 GCA_945859965.1 Opitutus sp. GAS368
CTTGACTTCACCCTCCCGCCTTCCCCCAAACATCTCACCCGCCGCCTCTCTTCCCTTCGTTCTCCAACTGATTAATCCACCTCAGTGCTACTAACCAAAGTGTCACCCATGTCTCCGTACACTTGTTACCCTTGTCTTCGGTCCAAACAAGGGACGACCGCCGCTACCGTCCACAAAAAAGGCCGGTCGTGAGACCGGTCTTTGGCAAAAAACGATAGGTGAATGCTCAGGCGCCGTAAGCGGGGAGCTGCTTGTCCACGCGCGACTTGTCGAGGTTCGCGAAGACCGGGAGACCGGCGTCGTAAGGAACCGCAACCTCGCCCTGCACCAGTGGCTGGGCATAGCGGAGGAACTGGAAGTTCATGCTGACGCCGTCCTCGTTGATCCACTCGCGGGGGAGCTTCTTCACGCTGTTGGCGATTTCGATCAGGGGAGTCAGGCCGGTTTCGCAGGTGTAATGCTCGGTGTCGCCGCGGACGAGGGTGACCATCTTGTCGGTCTCGCCGTTGATGGCGGCCTTGACGGCGGCCTGGCCGGCGAGGAAAGCCTCGTCGTTGTCGGTCTTCGAGGAACAGTGGGCGGCCGCGCGCTGGGCGATGCCGAGGCTGGCGACGCGGGTTTTGACCCCGGGGAGATTGGAATCAAGGAGTTCGCGCAGGTATTCGCCCACGCCGCCGAGGCGGGCATGGCCGAAGGCATCGGTGGCGGAGTCAGCGGTGACGTAATTGCCGTCCGTGTCGACCAGGCCTTCGCCGACAACGATCATGCAGAACTTTTCGCGGGAGAGCACGCGCTTCACTTCCGCGGTGAACTTCTCCGGGTTGAACGCGATTTCGGGCAAAAGGATGATATGCGGAGGATCGTGCGGATGATCCTTGCGCTTCGCGAGGGAGGCTCCGGCGGCGATCCAGCCGGCGCTGCGACCCATGACTTCGACGATCTGGACGAGATCGCCCTGGCCCATGCTGCTGTTGTCGCAGGCGAGTTCGCGGACGGTCGTGCCGATGTACTTGATCACGCTGCCATAGCCGGGGCAGTGGTCGGTGTTCGGCAGATCGTTGTCGATCGTCTTGGGAATGCCGATCACGCGCAGCTCATAACCCTGGGCTTGGGCGAGCTTGGAAATCTTGTCGGCCGTGTCCTGGGAATCGTTGCCGCCGATGTAGAAAAAGTAGCGGATGTTGTGGGCCTTGAAGACCTCGAGGACGCGGTCGAAATCGGCCTGCTTCTTGAGCTTGTAACGGCAGGTGCCGAGGGCAGCGCCGGGAGTGTGGCGGAGAGCGCGGATGGCCTGCTGCGACTGCGAGGCGAGATCGATGAAGTCCTCATGGAGGATGCCCAGCACGCCGTTCAGTGAACCGTAAATTTCCTCAATATCCACGTGGTTGAGGGCCTCGGCGACGACGCCCGCGACACTGGCATTGATAACAGCGGTGGGGCCGCCGGATTGGCCCACCAAAACATTTCCTACGAGTTCAGCCATGACAGAGATTTCGATAAAGGGTTGGAAACAACGTGAACGGTCAAGAAAGCGGAGCCGCCGGGGGGGATGCAAACTCAAATTTGGGCGGCGGGAGACTCCCAGCGGGAGTGCCTGGCAGAATCAAAATCTCCTCCGGCTGCCGGATCGGCCGGCTGCTGGCCAGTCCGGCCTCTTTCTCTTCGATCTTTCTCTTTCTCATTCTCCTGCCCGTTCGGATTGGAACCATTCGATCCGAGAACGAGAAAGAGAAAGAGGAACGAGAAAGATTTGTTCGGAAGGACGTGTGCCCGTCAGAGCAGCTTGCCCGGCCGGTAATCGGCGGCGCCCTTATATTTTTTCGCCAGCGATTTCACTTCGTCGACGAAGGCGTCCACCTGGTGCGGCGCGGCGCCGATGAAGCGGTGGCTTTCGGCTAGAATCGTGGAAAGCAGTTTTTTGCCCAGTCCGATGCGGCGGTCGCCCGCCAAACGGCTGAGCAGGTCGATGTCCCCGGTCGAGCCGCCGGAACGCATCGCCTTGGCCGCGGCCAGCGCATGTTCCTTGATCGCCTCGTGGGCCGTTTCCCGGCCGGCCCCATGTTTGACGGCCTCCATGAGAATCGTGGTCGTGGCGAGGAAGGGGAGGTTGCGCTCGTTTTCCGTGGCGATCGCGGCGGGAAACACGTCCATCTGGCGCAGCACGGTGAGAAACGTCTCCAGCAAACCGTCCAGGGCGAAGAAGGCATCGGGCAGCGCCACGCGACGCACGACCGAGCAGGAGACATCGCCTTCGTTCCACTGGTGTCCGGCCAGCGCACCGGTCATCGTGACGTAGCCGCTGAGAATCGTGGAGAAGCCGCAGATCCGCTCGCAGTTGCGGGCATTGACCTTGTGCGGCATCGCGGAAGAGCCGACCTGGCCTTCCTGAAAACCCTCGGTGAGCAAACCCGCGCCGGCCATCAGGCGCATCGTTGTGGCGAAACTCGCCGCCGCCGCGCCGATCTGGTGCAGGGCGGTCACGACCTCGAAATCCAGGCTGCGCGGATAAACCTGGCCGACGGCGAACAGCGAGCCTTTGAAACCGAGATGCTTGAGCACGCGGCCTTCGAGCTCGGCCACCTTGTCGGCGCGCCCGCCGAGCAGCGTGAGCTGGTCGAGCTGGGTGCCGACCGCGCCCTTCAGGCCGCGGACCGGATAGCGCTCGAGCAGATTTTCCAACCGGCCGAAGGCGACGAGCAATTCCTGCCCGAACATCGCGAGGCGTTTGCCGAGTGTGGTGGGCTGGGCCGGGACGTTGTGGGTCCGGCCCGTGATCATCAGATCCCGGTGCGCCTCGGCCTGGCGGCTCAGCCCGAGCATGCCGGCGGCCGCCTTGAACTGCACGACCTTCAACGAGCGGAAAATTTGCAGCTGCTCGACGTTCTCCGTGAGATCGCGGCTCGTGAGCCCGAGGTGGATGAACTGCCGGTGTGCGAGATCGGAGAACTCCTCGATGCGCGCCTTCACGTCGTGCAACGTCACGCGTTCGCGTTTGGCGATGGACTCGAGATGGATGAGGTCCTTGACGCGCTCGTAGTCCTTGATCGCCTCGGCGGGAATCGGCACGCCGAGGTCCCGCTGGGCTTTCATCACCGCGATCCAGAAATCGCGTTCCAACGCCACACGGCCCTGTTGCGACCAGATGTCCTTGATCGCCGCCGACGCATAGCGTTCGGCGAGGACGTTGGGAATGGGGGCGGCGGGTGTGGGCGACTCGTTCACAGGCGAAAAGGGAGGGTGCGGGGGATGGTTATTGGGTAAAGGTTATTTGTCACGACCCGGCCCGCGCTGGGACCGATCCTCCCTCTTTCTCTTCAATCTTTCTCTTTATCTTTCTCCGGGTCGGGATCCGGGATCGAAAGACCGGAAGAGAACGAGAAAGAGAAAGATTGAAGAGAAAGAAGAGCCGAGGAGCCGCTAGGCCGCCAGGCACCGCACGGCGAGATCGCGCAAGACCTCTTCCTGATCGTGCGGCCGCCGGAGGATTTCCTCGAAGGCCGCGATGTAATCCTGCTGGTTGTCGATCAGGCGGCGCAAGGACGGCAGCTTGGCGCTGCCGGCGAGTTTGCCGATATACCAGGGATTTTGCGTGAAGAGATTGAAGGAGCTTTTCTCGGTCGCGCCGATGAACTTGCCGGCGTGCGCCGGCGCGGCGCGTTGCAGGCCGTCGAGCCCGCGCGGGCTGACCCGGACTTCGCCGGAGTCCACCAGTGTCCGCACCTGCAGGAGGATGCGGTTGCGGTTCTGCAGCGCGCTGATGATCGGCCGGGCGTCGCCGCCGGTGAAAAAATGGCGGTGCAAGGAGGCCAGCGTCCAAGGCAGGTCGCCGCTGAAAAACGCCTCCGCCGCCTCGAAGAAATCGCCTTCGGCCACGTTGGGCGTGAGTTCCGCGACGGACGATTCCTCGATTTTGGCTCCCTCGCCCGTGTAGGTGGCGAGCTTGCGGGTTTCCTCCACCAGCAGGCGGGTGTTGGCCCCGACCTTGGCAAGCAACAGTTCGATTGCGCCCTCGCCGAAGGTGACCCCGAGCGTTTTCGCCTCGGCGAGGACGACGGCGGCCAGGGCTTCGCTGGCGTTGTCGCCATCGCCGCCCGTGAGCATGAAATCGGCGTTTTTCTCGCACCACTTGGGAAACGAGCGCCGCCGGTCGATCGGCGCGGCGGTGATCAGGACCGCCACCTCGTCGGGATTTATCTTTTCGAGGATCTGCTGCAGGTCGGCCACCTGTTGCAGTGTGCCCTCGGCGCGGCCGGTGACGGTGTCGGCGAGGAAATTGACGTCCCGCAGCCACACCACCCGTTTGCCGCCGAACATCGACACGGTCTGGACCGACTCGCGGAAACGGTTCACGGCGCTTTCCACCTCGCCGACATTGCCGGCGAACCCGCTGATGATCTCGCGGGAAAACTCATCGGCCATGTCCGCGGTGAGGGCGGCAAAACGCTCCTGGCCGAGCCGGCCGACGAGGTAATCGTCGGAGCCGCAGACAAAGGTGAAGTTTTTGGCCGGCGCCATGCCCGCACATTGGTGCGGAAGCGGTGGCGGGCGCACGAAAAAAATTCAACGGACGACCAGGCCGGAACGGGATCCTCCGCTCCGACCCAAAGTGCGACGCAAGCCGGATGTCACGTATTACGTGACATCCGGCTTGCGTCGCGGGGGGCCTGGCGGGGTGCGGGACGGCGTGGCTTGAGGCGGTGAGCCGCTGAAAATGCCTTGTCATTCTGGGCGAAGCGAAGAATCCGGGGCGCGACTGTCCGAAAGCTGTAGCGGCGGTCTATAACCGCCGAGTTCGAAGGAATCGCCGGGCCAAACCCGGCGGTCATAGACCGCCGCTACAGTTCGGAAAAAACCTCGCCTCGGTCGCTCTCGTGGCGAGGCTTGCGGCGACTCTGATGGAACCTGTTGCTTCTTCGCCTCCTGTCGCTGCCTCCTGGCGGCGCGACCTGCTCCTGCTCGCGATTGGTTTTGGGCTGCTTTATTTCTTCCGGCTCGGCAGCTACCCGCTCGCGAATCCGGACGAAGGGCGGTACGCGGAAATTCCGCGCGAAATGGTCGTCACGGGCGATTGGGTCACGCCGCGGTTGAATGCAGTCAATTATTTCGAAAAGCCGCCCTTGCTGTACTGGACGATCGCCGGGGCATATGTCGCTTTTGGCCGCAGCGAATGGTCGATGCGCGCCGTGCCGGCCTTGTTTGCGCTCGGTGGCGTGCTCCTCACTTACGCGGCGGGGCGGCGGATGTACGGACGCCGCGCGGGTCTGATGTCCGCCCTGGTTCTCGGCACCTCGCTGCTCTATTTCGCCCTCGGGCACATCATCATTCTCGACATGGCGGTGTCGGTGCTGATGAGCGCGGCGCTGTTCTGCTTCATCCTCGGCGTGAACGAGCCGCCCGGCGCGCGGCGCCGCTGGTTGTTTTACGGGCTGTATGCGAGCGCGGCGCTGGCGACGCTGACGAAAGGGTTGATCGGGTTTCTGATTCCCGGGGCGGTGATGTTTTTCTGGCTCCTGGTATTCAACCAATGGCGGCGGCTGCGGCCGTTGCACCTGCCCACGGGAATTTTACTCTTCCTCGCGATCGCCGCGCCCTGGCATGTGTTGGCGGCCCTGCACAACCCGACCTGGGTGCACCGCTATTTTGTCTTTGAGCACTGGCTGCGTTTCACCACGCCCGTGGCGGCGCGCCATGGCGCGTGGCATTATTATGTGTGGATCGTGCTGGCGGGGCTCATTCCCTGGACGGGATTCCTCTGGCCAGCAGTGCGCGACGCGCTGCGCGGCGGCTGGGCTCGGCGGAAGGAAAACGCCGAAGCGTGGTTCTTCGCGACCTGGGCGCTGTTTATTTTTCTGTTCTTCACGAAATCGCATTCGAAGCTGGTGCCTTACATCCTGCCCGTTTTCCCGGCGCTGGCCGTGCTGGTCGGCTCGTGGCTGGCGCGTCAGGCGGAGGAGAACAACCGCTCCCGGCTGCGGGTGGGGCTGAAGATCTTCTCCTTCGTGTGCGGGCTCTTCGCGGTGGCCCTGGTCCTGACCGTGCTGCGCCCCCACTTGGTGAAGCTGGATTTCGAACAGGCGCTCGTTCTGCGACCGGCGGCGTTCG
>CAMAPG010000190.1 GCA_945859965.1 Opitutus sp. GAS368
TTTTGCGTTCACCGCCTCCAACACGCGGTTCTTCAGCAGCGAGTCCGCGAGCATCTTCTTGAGCTCCGCGTTCTCCCGCTCCAGCTCCTTCATCCGTTTGGCCTCGTTGACGTCGAGTTGCCCGAACTGCCGTTCCCAACGATGGAATGCGACCTCGGAGATGTTATGCTCCTTGCTCACTTCCACGATGCTCTTGCCGCCGTCGGTCTCCCGCAAAATGCGGATCTTCTGTTCCGTCGTGTGTCTTTTGCCTTTCATGGTCTGGGCTCCTTTTAGAGCCGCAGACTAACATTACACTTGGCCCGGATTTCGGGACCCGCTCAGTAACTCCAGCGGTTTTTTGCGTTTAAATGGGACCGAGGCCCACTGGATTCCGGGTCATCCTTGACCCGATCTCTGGTTCGCGCCTTGTGAACGCAATTTCATGAGCCTGAATCCGCCTCCTTTTACCCCGCCGCCTGGCTACGCCCGCGTCAAGGTCGTGGACAGTTTCGATGAACTGGTGGCGACTCCGTTTGGCGGTGGCGTCAACGCCCTCTGCTGGCGGCGCACGTTGACGGGCAATTTCGCCGAGGTCGTGGAGCGTCTGGCCGCTGGCGAGGATGACATCGTCACGCTCGATGATGCCACGCTCCAGGCCCTGCCTTTGAGCACGGCGGGCCGGGTCGCCGTCGCTACGCTCCTTGAGGATCAGCAACGGCTCCGCGCGCTTGGGCTTTCCCCCGTGCTCGACTGCATCCACCGCTATCCCCGTGACGAGGAGGGGAAGGCTGTGCCCACGGATGTCCATTCGTTCCATGCGGACAGCGCCACGGTCGCAACCGACACCTATCTTTGCAGCTACGCGGAAGCGGCCTCCGAAGGCCTGCGCAACGAAGAGGCGCAGCGGTGCGTCGACCTCCCGGAAATCCGCGCTGAACTCCTCAAGCGCTTCGGCGGGCAGGACGATGACGGCTTTCTCGAGTACCTGAAGGAGCACTGCTACGATCTCCATTACGTGCCCATCCCGCAGGCGCGGCCGTTTTCCTTTGGTCTCGGCCATCTCTGGCGCATCGCCGTGGACTATCCCGGTAGTCCCGTTCCGCCCTGTGTCCACCGGGCGCCGGACACCTTGCCCGGCCGGCCGCCGCGTTTGCTCCTAATCAGTTAAAGCCGCGTCATCAGCCGGCCTTTTTCGTGCGATCCAGGGTCAAGCCGCTGGCGCCAGGCCCGGCCGGAGTTCGGACGGCGGTTGGGTGGTTGCGTGCCAGCGTTCCAGCGCGGCTTGCAGTTCGGGCGGATTAACCGGCTTACATATTCACATAGTCGTCCATGCCGGCGGCCAGGCATTTCTCGCGGTCGCCCTGCATGGCGTTCGCGGTCAGCGCCAGGATGTAAACCGTGTGTTTTTCTGAAAGTGCGACAATCGACTCCTCCTCGTGTTTACGGATCCGCCGGGTGGCCTCGTAACCATCCATTTCCGGCATCTGCATGTCCAGGAGTGCGAAGTCGTATGACATAGTCCCCAAGTGGAGTGTTCAGTCGCATCGCGGATAACCATATTCCACATTCTGCCCAATGGCTAATGGGCTCTTCACCCCATTCAGCCAGTGCGATGAATATCAGGGTCTTGTCTGAAGTCCTGTGGTAAGGACCCGGAAAATTTGGCAGCGGCTCAAGTTGAAATCGGAAGCACTAGGAGCGGTTTGGGAATTCGTCTCTCCGAGTAGCGAAAGCCGTGAGGCTTTCGTCCGAACCCGAAACGCTCATCCTCCTTCGCCTAGCCTTCCGCCGTCGCTCAAAGAACTATCGCGGACAAGTCGGAGGACAGGGCGCGTTTCGCTGCGAGAAGCTAAAGCAACCGGCATTTCCCAAACAGCTCCTAACGGATTTTGCCCCAAAACGGCGCGAAAATATTTTGAGACTATGACAATGCTTATATTGCACTTATCAGCGCGCGGAAGATTCGATCCGGAGCCTTGTCGGGTTTCTCCCACGGTCAAAAATGTAGCCTGACGGAGGCGGAGCCAGGCGAGCTGTTCGGCGGTTTGCGGTCGAGATGCCGCCGAGCGTTGGCCCGTTCCTGGCTTATGTTTATAAAAAAAGGCGGCCGGTCATTTGACCGGCCACCTTTTCATCTCCCGCCACAGCCCGTGTGCGAGGGCTGGGGGGAGGGGAGGGCGGTCAGAAATGACCGCTGTTATGATCGTTAAATTACTTCTTGGCGCCCGGCACCGTGATCACGGGAGAGTCGCTGGAGCGGGTGGGGGTGGGAGCCGTCACGGTAGATGGAACGGACGGCGACGGAGTGGCCGTGGTCTTGGCCGGCCGGTTCTTGTTCAGCTCCTTCATGACTTCGTCGGTGATCTCATAGGCCTCGTCGGAATACATCAGGGTAGGAATTCCGGAGAGGGAAGGACCCGATTTGTCGAAGAGCAGATTGGCGCCCTTTTTCTTCGCGATATCGGTCGAGGTCTTGCTGATCTCTTCGAGGATGACTTCGCGGAAGGCCTTGTTGCGTTCCTGCAGGGACCGCTCGGTGTTTTCACGCAGCGTGTTGAACTCGTTCTGCATGGCCTGGATCTGTTCACCTTTTTTCTGCGCGTCGCTCTCCGCCTTGCTCCGGGCCTCGCTGGCCAGGGCCGGATTCTTGGTCTTCTCGACGAGCTCGCGGTATTGCTCGACCAGGGCATTTCCCTCGGCCTGCATTTTTTCCAGCACGGCAGCGGCCCTTTTGCCCTCCTCGTTGAACTTCGCGACCTGCTCCTCGACCTTGTAGTAGCCGATGTACAGTTTCACGACGTCAACCGTGGCGATTTTGGGCGCCGGCTGGGCGTGCACCAGCAGTGAGGACGCGCCGAAGGAGGCGAGGGCCAATAGGATTTGAGACAGTTTTTTCATGGAGTGGGTTTAAGAATGAAGGGGAGAAGTGTTCGGATTCAGGGGGATTGGGCAAACCCAGATACGCGGGTTGAACAAAAAAATAAACAGACGGAACTTCTGCATTTAAGCCTTTGGAAGGGGGCAGGATAGGCTTGTCGCGCCATCGCCGGTGCACCGGGTTGCGATGCGACTGTTTTCCAGTTGGGCGCCTCAATCACCGTTGCCATTCAAGGTGAGATCCTCTTCCCATGGAGTGTGATGTATCTTCCTGTTTCATCGCATGCGCATCCGGCTTCCGGCGCCTTGCGCCGCCATGCATGAAAGCCGCGGATTTTTTTGCGCTGCCGAAATCCCTCGCGCCTTTTGCCGCGTCGTTTCCTGGCGACGTCCTGCCGTGGGAATGGCTGAAACGCATCGGTCCGGCGCTGGCCGCACACTCCTTTGAGAAATCCACCCGGCCGGTGCCTCCGGGAGTGCATCTGGAGGGGGCGGTTTATCTTCACCCGACGGTCAAATTGCCGGCGATGGCGACGATCATCGGCCCAGCCTGGATCGGGGCGAACACCGAGATCCGCCCGGGTGCCTTCATCCGGGGGAACGTGATTGTCGGCGAAGGCTGCGTGCTCGGCAACGCGTGCGAGTTCAAGAACTGCCTGCTCATGGACGACGTCCACGTACCTCATTTCAGTTATGTCGGTGATACGATCCTCGGGAATGGCGCGCATTTCGGTGCCGGCGTGATCTGCTCCAATCTGCGCCTCGATCGGAAGAACATCGTTCTCCAGCTGGCGGATGCCACCCATGACACGGGCCTGAGGAAGTTTGGCGCCATTGTCGGCGACCAGGCCGAGGTCGGTTGCAACGCCGTGCTCAATCCCGGCACGCTGCTCGGGCCGCGCTCGCTGGTGATGCCCACGGTGGCGTTCAGCGGCTACCTGCCGCCGGCGACCATCGCCAAGACCAGGCAGACCGTGACGTTGATTCCGCGGCGGGATTAAAATCGTTCTCGTTCTCTGACTCGTTCTCGTTTTCTTTCTTTGGCTCTGAATTTTTCGAACGAGAACGAGTAAGAGAACGAAGAACGAGAACGATTCGCATGCGCACCCTCACCGGCATCCAGCCTTCCGGCACCCTGCATATCGGCAACTATTTCGGCGCCATGCTGCCCGCGATCGAAGCCCAGGCGCGGGGGGAGTGTTTTTATTTCATCGCGGACTATCATTCGATGACGTCTCTGTTCGAGCCCGTCGAGCGGCGGAAAAACACGCTCGGCGTCGCACTCGACTGGCTGGCCTTGGGTCTCGATCCGCAACGGAGCGTTTTCTGGCGGCAAAGCGATGTGCCCGAGGTCACGGAGCTGATGTGGATTCTCGGCACCCTGACCCCGATGGGATTGTTGGAGCGCGCCCACAGCTTCAAGGACAAGACCGCGAAGGGCATCTCGGCCAATTTCGGCCTCTTCGCCTATCCGGTGCTGATGGCGGCGGACATCCTGCTGTACGACACGCATCTCGTGCCGGTCGGCAAAGACCAGAAGCAGCACGTCGAAATGACGCGTGATATCGCGATCAAGTTCAACCAGACCTATGGCGAAACTTTCGTCGTGCCGGAGTCGCAGATCCGCGATGACGTGGCGGTCGTGCCCGGCCTGGACGGGCAGAAGATGAGCAAGAGCTACGGCAACACCATCGACATTTTCGGCGAGGAGAAGGCGACGCGGAAAAAAATCATGGGCATCGTGATGGACAGCCGCACGCCGCAGGAACCGAAGCCCGATGCGGACAAGAATCTGGCGATCCAGCTACTCAAGCTCGTGGCCCCGGCGGACGTCGCAAACGATCTCGAAAACCGGCTCTGCACCGGCGGCCTGGGTTATGGCGACCTGAAGAAAGCATTGTTCGAACACTACTGGAATTTTTTCGCTCCGGCACGCGCGCGGCGCGCCGAGCTGGCGGCGGACATGGATTATGTACAGCGCGTCCTGGATGACGGCGCGAAACGGGCGCGCGCGGTGGCGAGCGACGTGCTCCAACGCGCACGCAAAGCGAGTGGGCTGGCGTAAAACGACACGGGGTGAGGACACCCCGCCCACAGTTCGGATCGCAAATGAAGGCAGGATTTCATCCCGCGTTTTGCGCTAGGAGCGGTTTGGGAATTCGTCTCTCCGAGTAGCGAAAGCCGTGAGGCTTTCGTCCGAACCCAAACGCTCACGCGTTTCGCTACGAGAATCTAAAGCAACCGGCATTTCACAAACAGCTCCTAAATCACCGCAGGCAGCGGCTCTTCAAGCTTTGCGATCGCGGCCATGATCCGCTCGCTCGCCACCTGATAGCGGTCTTTGCCGGTGCCGGGATCGTAGGCGGCTGGGGGCAGGGGCGTGCCGAAGACGACTGAAATCGGTGTGCCCGGATTGATTTTTCCGCTGCGGCCAAAGGCGTCGAAGGAACCGAAGATGCGCGCCGGCACCACCGGTACCTGCGTCCGGCAGACGATCATGCCCACGCCGGGCTTGGGCGTTTGCAATTGTCCGTCGGGCGAGCGGGTCCCTTCGGGAAACAGAATCAGGGCCTTGTCGTCGGCCAGGGCGCGGAACACGCGCTTGATCGCGCCGACGTCCGAACTGCCGTCGCGGTCGACGGGAATAGTGCCGACCGCATCAAGCCACCACGCGGCCACGCCGGGTTTCCAGAGGGTCTTGCGCGCGAAGAAACACATTTGCCGCGACACCTGGCTGCCGATGATCGGTGGATCGAGATGGCTGGCGTGATTGGCGGCGATCAGGAATGCGCCGGATTTCGGGAGATTTTCCAGTCCGGCGACTTCGCCGCGGAAAAACATGTCGTAAACGACGACCGAGATGTAATGGAAGAGTCCATAGACGCCGTCCATGGCTCCTTGGGAGTAGCGACGACTCACAGGGCTCCTCCTTGCTCAAAGGTGGAGCGCGGCCTCTGGACGCGCTGCTTGGCGCCGTCTGAAAACGCGTCCAGAGGCCGCGTTCCACCTGGAAGGGGAAAAATCATGATTTCAATTTGAAGCCAATTGTCCCCGCCATTTGCTCCACCACTTGGTCGAGCGTGAGAAAGGTCGTGTCGATGGATGTCGCGCCGGCGGGCACGGTCAGGGGCGAAGCCTTGCGCGATGAATCCAGCCGGTCGCGTTCCACGATCGAATCCTGTTGGCCTTCGTTCTTCCGGCGCCGGGCGCGCTCGGCGGGATCCGCGTGTAGGAA
>CAMAPG010000191.1 GCA_945859965.1 Opitutus sp. GAS368
CCTGAGGCTATTCGGGAAAGGCTTCGCCCATCTTCGCTACCACGGAAGGGGGAGGGCGGACCGGCCGGCCTTGCAGGTCGATGAAGGCGTGCAACGAACTTCCCGTGGCGAGCAATTCACTCCCGCGCAAAACCTCATACTCGATGCGAATGCGCAGCAGCGGCCTTTCGCGGATCGTGGTCACGATCGTCAGCTCGTCGTCATAGACGGCGGGACGAAGGTATTTGGCGGACACTTCGAGCACCGGCAGACGGTACCCATCGGCCTCGAGCTGCCGGTACGGGACGCCGAGTTCCTTCAGCAGGTTGGTGCGCCCGATTTCAAACCACGGCAGATAACTGCCATGGTAGACAATACCCATCATGTCGGTCTCGACATAGCGGACCGTGACTTGCGAACGCGATTGCAGCATGAAGCGGGAAAACAATGCGGTCAGACCACCGCGATCTTTTTTTCGTCCTGCCTGAACAGCGCCTCGGCGGATTGCTTCCAACAATTGCGCCGCGCCCATTCGCGCCCGGCCTCGCCCAGCTGCCGGCGGAGGACGCCGTCGGTAATGAGTTTTTCAAAAGCCGCGGTCAGTTGCGCCGGGCGGTGTGGCGGCACCAGCAAACCGGTGACACCATCGACGACGGCTTCGCTGACTCCCCCGATGGTGTGGGCGACGACTGGCAATCCGTGCGCGGCGGCCTCAAGATAAACGAGACCGAAGCCCTCGATGCTGTCGCCATGATTGACGCTCGTCATGGCAAAGAGGTTGGCGCGGTCGTAGATCTGCGAAAGCTCCTCGTCGGGGACGTCGCCAAAGAAGCGGACGGGGAAACCGGCCTGGGCGGCGGCGGTCCGCAGGGTCCGCTCATAATTTTCTTTGCTCTGGCTGCCCACGAGCCAGTACTCGATTTGTGCGCGGAATTCCGGGGCGAGGCTTTGCAAGGCCTGCAGCGTCAATAATTGTCCCTTGCGGGGGTGCAGCCGCCCCACGGTGAGTACGATGATTTTTTCCTGGGGCACGAGGAGCGGTGTGGGCACCACGGCAAAATCGGCCCGGAGTGCGCCGGGGGTGAGAAACGTTTTGCCTTCCGCCTCGGGAAAATGGGTGCACAGCAATTCCTGCGTGTAATTGGACAGGGTGCTGATCCGGGTGGCGCGGCGGATCAGGCGCCGGCCCAGCCAGCGGGTGAACGGGTTTTTCGAAAAGCGCAGAATCTCGGAGCCGTGAAACGTCAGAATCAACCGCTGCGGGCGGAAGGGTTTGAAAAACTGCAGCAGCATCATGGCCAGCATCGGGCCGGGTTCGGGAAGATAAACCGTCGCATAGCGCAACCGGCGACGTTCACGGATCAGCTGCCAGGCGAGCCGGAGCTGGCAGATAAAATCATGGGTGCCTTTGAGGGGCAGCCGGCGAAGGCGGAAAGGCCATTCCTTCTCCACCGCCGGCGGGGCCGACTGGGCCCAGACTTCAATTTCATAACCAAGCGTGGCGCAGGCCTTGGCGATTTCCTCGGTGAACGTCGCGATTCCGCCCCGTTTGGGAAAGAATTCGTGGGTGATCAGGAAAACAGGCTGGGAAAGGGCGGGGGCGCTCATTCTCGGTTGGTCAAAGACGGTCCACTCTGTTGACCGCTTGGTTCCTTGCAAGAGTGGCGAATAAGCGACTTTCGACGTTCCCGGCGGCAATGTTTACAATGGAGGCAAGGAACCAAGGGAGCTCGCATCTGACGAAACAGAACGTGAAAACCACACGAAAGAAGCGGGTTAAAGGCCGCTGAATGGAGTCCGCGTCCGGACTCGCGGAAAGAAATGGGTTTACAAGCAATTCACTGCTGACTTACAAGGAGCGAACAATGGCAGATGCAGTTCAACCGATTTCAGGGACAAACAAGCCTTTTCCGGCTTCTTCCAAGCCCTTCGCGCCCGAAGACGAAACGGCACTCCGTGAGGCCCTAAAGCGCTGCTCTCCTTCGACTTTCGAAGCAGCCATCCAGTTCCGGAAGACCTGTAATCCCGAGCATTTGCCGGCGGTTGTCATCGGTGTAATCGAACGTTTCGTGGAGCCCGATCTGCGCGTCAAGCTCAAGGACGCGGACGACGATCTGCGTTTAATTGAGGACTTGGGGATCGATTCTTTGACCATGATGGAGATCGTCATCCTCGTTGAGGATGTGCTCCAGATGTCGATCAACAACGACGAGCTGCGCAACCTGCGCACGGTCGGAGATGTGAAGATGTTCATCGACTGCAAGGTGCGCGGTCTGCCCCTGCCGAAGCCGACGAAATTCCTGCCGATCGAGCAGATTGCTGCGATCATGCCGATCCAGCCTCCCTTCCTTTTCCTGAACGAGGCTTCCGTCAGTTCCAGTGGAGCCAACGCGAAATACAAGATCACTGGCCAGGAATTCTTTTTGCAGGGCCATTTTAAGGACAACCCGATCATGCCGGCTTCCATCATGCTGGAAGCGCTCGGCCAGTTGGGGGTGCTTTTCCTGCTCGAAGGCATTGTGACCGAACCCGGCAAGATCGTCAGCCCGGCGACCATTTTCTTCACCGGCTGTGAAGGGGTTCGCGCCCACCGCCTGTGCCGGCCCGGCGATATTCTGACCCTTTCGATCAAGCCCAAGCGCATGAAAATGCCGCTCGCCACGTTTGAAGGCGCGATCCGCGTCGGTCAGGAAAAAGCGGCGATCGCCGAGGAAATTACGCTGACCTTTGGTTATTCCGAGGCCTTCGCGCCCCCGCCCGTCGTCAATGGCGTCGAGCATTCGGCGGTGAATGGAGTCGAGGTTGGTTCGCCAACCCCTCTCCGTGCGGCGGTCAACGCCTGAGACTTTCCCGGCCGGGTTTTATTTACGGCGACATCAGGGCCGTCGTTTTTTTTGAATGGAGTCGTTGGGAGGTGGCAAACCCATGTCCCGCGTTGACCGGAGCCGATTTGAAGGCATTTAAACAAGGCCGCCAGACTGACCTTTTTCCGCGCTCGAATTGATCCTCGTCCGCTGTTTCAGTGAGGTGGCTTATCCTTTTGCATGCCTAAAGTTTTTATCACCGGACTCGGCTTCATCACGAGCATTGGCAATGACGCGACCAGCGTGACGCGGAGTCTACGCGAACTGCGGCACGGATTTGAGCTTTATCCGCCGTTTCAAAGTCCGGAAATCCCGGTCAAGGTGGCGGCACCCGTGCGGGGGTTTCGGCTCGACTCGACCGATCCCGAAGACTGGACGTTTCCCGCGCCTTACAAAATCAAACGGGAGATTGTCCGCGGCATGGCCCCGCATGGGATTTATGCGTGGTGTGCCATGCAGCAGGCGATCGAGGATGCGCGCCTGACCGAGGACGATGTTTCAAACGCCACCACCGGTCTCTACGCCGCCTCGGGCGGTTCGCCCCAGCTCATGGGGCATATGCTGCAACGCATGCATACGCTTGGGGTGATGAAGTGTTCGCCGCTGGGGATCGTGGCTTCGATTTCGGGCACCGTGAATTTCAACCTGGTCGCGCACTTCAAGATCAAGGGCACTTCCTGCGGCTTCTCCTCGGCGTGTGCCTCCTCTTCCCATGCACTCGGCTTTGCCTATGACGATCTCGTGCTGGGCCGGCAGAAACGCATGTTTGTCGTGGGAGCGGAGGACGGAAATCTCGATGCGATCCTGCCTTTTGCCGGGATGCGGGCGCTGTCCTTGCAAACGGATCCGAATGTCGCCTCGCGCCCCTTCGATGCGAATCGCGATGGTTTCGTCGGCACGGGCGGGGGTGTTGTGCTGGTGCTCGAGACCGAGGACGAAGTCGCGCGCCGTGGCGCCAAGGTTTATTGCGAGGTCGCGGGCTGGGGACAGGCGTCGGACGGTCACAACGTGGCGATTTCGCATCCCGAGGGCCTCGGCCTGCGTGCGGCGATCGAGAATGCCTTGCGCTTTACCCAAACCCCGGTGGATGCGGTCGACTACATCAATGCGCATGCCACCTCGACGCCTATCGGCGATGAGTCCGAGGCCAAGGCGTTGAAGGCGATTTTCAAAACTCCGGCGGCGCGTCCCGCGATCAGCAGCACGAAAGCGCTGACCGGTCACGGGCTCTCGCTGGCCGGGGCGATGGAAAGCGGTTTTTGCGCGCTGGCGATTCGCGACGGATTCATGCCGGGCTCCGCGCATATCACGCAGCTCGATCCGGGCTGTGAAGGCCTGAACATCATTCGTTCGACCCTGAGCGCGCAGCCGCACGTTGTCCTCAACAACGTCAGCGGTTTCGGCGGCGCCAACGTCTGCCTCGTCTTCAAGAAAGCGTGAAGACCGGCCTCGCCAGGACCGCGGCGTCCCTGTTGAAGTGTCCGCCCTGCCTTCCTCGTGCCTGACCGCGTTTCCGAACTTTACCGTACGGCTTTTGTCACCGGTGCCACCGGCGGCCTCGGCCGGGCCTTCGTCAAGATGCTTTTGGTCGAGGGCGTTCAGGTGTGGGGCACTAGCCGCGATCCGGCGCGGCTGACCGGTTTCACGGCCGCCTCCGCGGGGGCGCGCTTCACGCCCGTGGCCCTCGATCTTGCGCAACCCGCGGCCGCCGAGGCCATTTTTGGGCAAAGCGCGGAGGAGGCCGGCGGGTCTTTCGATCTGGTGATCCAGAATGCCGGTTACGGGGTTTTCAGCGAATTTACCGCGGCGGACTTCGCGACCTGGCAGGCCCAGCTCGACTCCCTGCTCGTGACCACGGCCCGTCTCAGCCACGTGGCGTTGCGGCGGATGCGCGCGCGTCCCCAGGGATGCCTCGTCCACGTTTCCTCTCTCGCCGCGGAATTCCCCCTGCCTTTCATGACCGGGTACAATGTAGCCAAGGCGGGCCTTTCCGCCCTGAGCGAAAGTTTGCAGTTTGAAACTCGCGGAACACCGCTCAGCGTGATCGACTTTCGCCCGGGCGATTATCGCACCGCCTTCAATCAAGCCATGCACACCCGTACTTCCGCCGCTTCGCCCGCCGCCTCTGTGCCGGGTGCGGGCGATCCGCGCCTGGCCTCCGTTTGGGAGACCTTGGAGGCGAATCTGCAGTCCGGCCCGCCGGCGAGCCGCGCGGCCGCCGATCTGCGCCGCGCCTTGCTGCGCCGGCAACGCGGCGTGGTGCGCTCTGGCTCCTTTTTCCAAGCCCGCCTCGCGCCGCTGCTGGCGCGCCTGGCCCCCACCTCGCTCGTACGGACGGCGACGGCGCGTTATTTCGGGCTATGACGGATTTGCGGAGGAGCGAGCCGGCAGGCGGTTTCACCCTTTCGCCCGTCTGACGTCCCCCAACTCCTGAGCGCATGTCAAAGGTTCGTATCCTTGTCCTGACCTCCAGCACCGGCGCCGGCCACGACGCCCGCGCGGAAGCGTTCGCGGAATGGTGCTTTCAGCTTTATCGCCATGAGGTCGATGTGCGGATCGAGCAGATGCTCGAAAAATCGTCATTGGTGAACCGCGCAGGCGTCAATTTCTATAACCGCATCCAGAAAAGCGCGCCGTGGGTGCACAAACTTTTCTACACCGTGGTGGAGGTTCTCAGTCTCCTCAATCGCCGCCGGGTCACTTTCGGAGCGGGTTACTATCTAGAGGTTTTGCGGGAGTACCGGCCGCACCTCGTGTTCAGTGTGCACGACTGCCTGAATCGAGGCTACTTCCAGCTGGCGCGCCAGACGCTCGGGGCTGACCAAGTGCGCTGTGCGACGTATTGCGGAGAATTTTCCGGAGGCTGGGGTTATTCGCGCAATTGGATCGAACCGACGGTCGACCGCTATTTCTCGCGCACCCCCACGGCGCGCGACTTCGCGGTGAAGTGCGGGATCCCGGCGGAGAAAACCCGGGTGCGCGGCTATCTCATGCTGCCGCGGGCGCATCTCGAGGTTTTGGACGCGGCGGAACGCCGTGAGTTTCGCGACAAGAAACTGGGTCTGAAGCCCGAGCTTTTCACAGTCTTTCTCGCGACCGGCGGCAATGGGGCGAACAACCATTTCGACTTGCTACCCTCGCTGGTAAAGTATGCGGATCGGGTGCAGGCGATCGTGATCTGCGGCCGCAACAAGCAGGCCTA
>CAMAPG010000192.1 GCA_945859965.1 Opitutus sp. GAS368
CACCGTGGGCACCGAAGGTTTCGGTGAACCGGTGCTGGTCCGGATAAACTCCGGAGCCCATGCAGGACGCTTGATCTGCCAGATGCGCACGGGCCGCGAACTGCGCGAAGCGGTTTCGGATGACGAGGGACGCACGTGGAGTAAGGCGCAGCCGCGGGTCTACGCGGATCTCGATGTCTATCGCACCGAAAAGTGGGTGGAGATGTTCCGCGGGGTGAAGGACAAGCACGGCCGTCCGATCGTGGACAATCCGGTTGAACTCATCGGCTCGGTCGTGGATCCGGATTTGCTGGTGCTGCGCAGTGGAGTCGTTGTCGCCACGTTCGGCGTCCGGGTGCCGCCGCGCGCCTGCTGGCCGCGGGCCGAGCATCCCTGGAACGGCAATTATCTCGCCGTCAGTCTCGACCAAGGAAAAACCTGGAGCCATGTCGTGCGGATCACGTCCGGTATCCTGACGACGCACTACACCGCGATTGAAGAGACTCCACAGGACAATCAGATTTTTATGGCCTACGATTTGGGTGACTGGAGCAGCGGCCGCGGTCGGTCCACGCATGGGCGGATGGTCCAGATCGCCGTTGATCCCGCCGTCGCCGCGGCGCCCCAAGCGGGAACTGCCGGCACGCCGCTGGCGACCACACCGCCGGCAACCAATGCCCTGGATGCCTTGCTGCCCCGGTTGAAAACGGCGGCCGAGCTTGGGATGCGCTACGTTGAGGACGATTTGAGCACGAAATCGCAGCATCCCGTGCCGCTGCTGGTGCATACGAATCTGGCTGATCCGGCGCATTGCGGCCGGCGGGCCCGGGGTTGGGCGGTGGATGGCGGGGTCGCGGACGCCTATACCTATGCAGTCGTGCGGGATTTTCCGATGCTCGGCAACCGGTCGCAGCTTTCGCAGTTTTCGTTTCGCAGCACCCAAACCGGAGTGCCCCGCGGCGAACACGGCCTGGTCGAGATGCGTCTGTGCCGCGGCACGACCTCGGACGATCTGCCCGTGCGCATCCGCGTCGAGGACGGGCGGTTTTATATCCTCGAACACAACCGCGACAACGTGCTGGCGGGCGATCGCCAGAAACCGGTGTTCACGATGTCGGCGGATACGGTCTACACGCTGAAAGTCTTGCTGTTTGAGAAAGCCGTCTATGCCCGACTCAGTGGCGCGGACGTGCCCGGAGGGGCGATGGAGCTGGTGATTCCGGACCGCTACCGTTTCATTCCCGGACGGCCCGGTTTCGGATTGCGGCCCAACGCGCAGGCGACCGGCGGAGAACTTGCGGTGTTTGACTGGAGCGTGACCCCGGTCGGGCCGGCCGCGAATTGTCGGCTCGCCGCCATTGGCGATTCGATCACCGCGGGCGTGGACCGCGAGCCCGAAGCCGAGAGCTACGTCTATCTAACGACGCGTGCGCTGGGGCAGGAATTGGTGCTCAACACGGGAACGGGTGGGGCGAGAACGGCCCTGAATGTCGACCGGCTTCCCTATGAGATTGCACCCTTCCGACCGAAGATTCTCTGGATCGAAAGCGGCGGCGGGGACATGACCGACGGGCTCAGTGCGGACGTGGCGTTTCAGAACATGCGGCGACAGGCCGAGCTCGCCGCCGCCTGGGGAGGCAAGGCAGTCCTGTCGACGGTTGCACCGCTCGTGCTCACGACTGACGCCCGTTATGCGGAACGCGACCGGCTCAATCGTTTGATCCGGGAGAGTGGCCTTCCCTACGTCGACCGCGATGCGGTGCTCCGCGATCCCGCCGATCCCCGGCACATCCGGAAGGAATTAGTGAGCGCCGACGGCATTCATCCGACCCGCGCCGGCCATGCACTGGTCGCCGAGGAAGCGATCCGGGTTTTCCGGAAGCTTTGATTTGTGTGGGGCGCCTCGCGATCTCCCAAGGCAGCATCCTAATTTGCGAACCGGAGAATAAGTCGTTCTCGTTCTTCGTAATCTTTCACGTTCTCCCTCCGGCAGAAAACGAAGAACGATTACGAGAAAGAGAACGATTTAGGGCAGCGGCGCAAAAATTGGATCCACCCACTCCCAATTGGAGGTTGCGCACGTACCCCTACTTGCCGTGAAAATGGTGGTTCTCTCGTAAATCCCCCGACCTTACCCCCCTTATGACTATCCGCTCTGCTTTGCTTGCCTGTCTGGCGTTGATCGTTCTCGCGCCTTTTTCCTCCGGACAATCCGGACCTCTCCTGCAAGGCGGGGGCTCGCCCCGGTTGAAGGCGGCGGGACAGACGTTTGCCCTCACCATCCCGGTCGGTGCACCCAGCACGAGCACGGCTTTCGGGCTCACCGCCCATGCCGTGTACAGCGATGTGAAGAGCACGCTCATCCTGCTGGAGGATGGAAAAAAACGGATGGCCTTTCTCACCTCGGCATTCCGGTTGGAACATCCCGAGCTGCAGGACGCGAGCCGCGCGATGATTTCCCAGGCTTTCGGGATCGCGCCGGGGGATGTCGTGATCAATTCGGCCCACAATCATTCCATCCCGCGGGTGGACGTGGCCCCAAATGCCGAGTCGAAGAACCCGAAGTTTGAGATCTCGCGCGCGCTCGGCCGGGAATACCTCGCGAAACTGCGGGCGGCGATCGATGCGCTGCCCGCGGCGTTGGAGCCGGTGGTCATCAAATGGGGCGTGGCCCAGGAAGACCGCATCACCTACAACCGCCGCGGCCGCCGCCCCGACGGCAAAGTCTATTTCATCCGCGAGGAGGATCGCGTGCTCCTGCCTCCCGACTACAAGGGGACCATCGACAAGGATGCAGTGGTCGTGATGTTCACCGGGAAAAAGGGACCGGTGGCGTGTCTGACCTGGTACACGGGACATCCCGTGACGGTGTACGATCCGGAGAACCCGGTGGTGTTTGGCGAGTGGCCGCAGGTCGCGTGCGAGAAACTGTCGGCCCACCTCAACGGCGTTCCCGTCGGTTTCCTCCAGGGCTGCTGCGGCGATATCAATTCGAAGTACATGTTTCACGGCACGGAAGCCCAGTCGCGCGAGTTCGGCGGCTTCCTCGGCGATGCGTTCATTCGCGCAGCCAAATCGGCGAAGACGTCGGTGCGCGACGGCTTTAATATCCGGATGCAGACGGTCGACGTGCCCCTCGGGCCGCTGCCGGACCGGGCGAGCCTCGAGAAGGACCTCGCGGAGATCGATGACTTCCACAAGCGCGCCAAGGCGGGCGACCAGAACACGCTGTACTGCGTCGGCCTGAATTTCCCCACCGAGCTGGAACCGCCGTACCGCGCCTGGTTGGTCGAAAGCGTCCGCCGCTGGTATGCGTGGGCTCTGGAGCAGCACAAACAGGGCAAGGCTGACCAGGTCGACAAGGCGGTGCCGCTCGACATCGTGGTGGCGCGGATCGGCGACGTGGGTTTTGCCGGAATGCCGGCCGAGACGTTTGTGCGCACAGGCTTGAAGATCAAACGCGAGACGAACCTGCCCTGTGTGCTGGCGTCCGGCTACACCGGCAAGATGCACGGTTACATTCCCGACGCTACAGCCGTTGACGACCGCGACTACATGGGCGGCAATTTCCGCAACCGGAGCGTCTTCCATCCTCCCTACCGCGCCCCCGGCGCCGATGCGATGGCCGAAGCCGCGGTGAAGACCCTGAACGAATTTGCCCGGTGAAGCACGGCGCTTGACCCGGTTCAGGCGAGCTCGAAGGCGGTAATCAGCTCGTCGGATCGGAGCGAATACTGGCCAAACATCTCCACCTGCCACAACGACGATTGCTGGTCTCGGAACATCAAGGTCCGGCCACTGTGAAGTGACAATCGCGCCAAGAAGAAATTGATCGTGCCAAAACCAGATCCGATCACACGCGTCGGCTTGCACCTTTGCCGGGTCAAGATGGGCGTGTCGTACGCCAAACACAACCTGACAGACGCCAGTGTTCTGGTCGTTGAGCTGACGATCGGCGATCTCACCGGCTGGGGTGAGGTGTTTTGCCCCCAACCTGACGTGCTCTGGAACTGGGCGGTGCGAGTGGCGCCGCTGCTGGTGGGGCAGGATGCGACGGAACGGGATGCGCTGCTGGACAAATTTCCACCCGACCGCCCGAAGATGCGGGCAGAGGACTGCAGTGTCTATTGTCATCCTGATGTCGATCCCGTGGCCGAGGCATACTCCATTGCATTGCACGATGCGGTGTCCCGGCGCCGGGGCATATCGTTTGGTGCACTGCTCGGATCCGTGCAGCGCCGGATCATTCCCGGGATGCCTGTGATCACGCTCGGCGCGCCGGAGGAAATGGCGGCGGCGGCGCAGGCGTGGTCCGCTGCCGGGATAAGATTTCTGAAAATCAAACTCCACGGCGAGGCGACCCGGGACTGTGCCATCGTGGAAGCGGTGCGGGCCGCGGCGGGGGACACGATCAGCCTCCAGGTCGACGCCAACGGCGCCTATTCCGACCTGGCGAGTGCCCTGCCACTGATCGCGATGCTCAACCGCCATCACATCGACATTGTCGAAGATCTTTTCGATGTGGGAAACCTCGAGCTTTGCCGATCTGCTCGCCAGCGGTTGGACGGTCGCTACATGGTCGACAAGGACGCCCACTGGCCTCACGTCGAAAACGTCATCGCCGCCGGCGCGGCGGATCTGATCAACCAGCACCCGCACAACCAGGGCCGGATGAGTTATGCGTTAAACATCGCGGAGTCGGCGCGCCGGGCGGGAATTGAAACCGCAATTGGGTCGTCGGGCATCCTGGGTGTTCAGTCGGCGGCGTTCCAACACCTGGCGAGTGTGATCGGCCTTTCGCGTCCCTGCGAAGACATCGGGATGATGAGCTATTACGACGGGCCGGTGGGCAACCGCTACAATTTCACCCAACGCCCCACGATTCTCCGCGAGCCGGTCCGACTCACGGCGGGCACACTGCAGATCAGTTCCGCACCGGGCTTGGGAATCGAAGTGGACCGCGACGCCCTGGACCGGCTGACCCTGCGACAGATGGCCTGCGACGGAGTTTCGTGACTCCTTCAAACTGGCGGGAGACATCCATGATTTCGGATTCGCGTTTACGATGGACGATGGAAGGCACGCGTTTCGCCAGTGCGGCCAGCACCGACGAGGCCCTGCGTAACGGGGGGTTCGCCGTAACGGCGCATACTCGCGCGGTGATCAATACGGTACCTTCACGGAATTCGTCGTCGATGCGCCGTAACTTTCGTCTGCTCAATTCGCGCTGAGGCAGGTTGTTCGTGGGCGACTGGCTGGTTCCAGCCGGTGCAGTTTGTTTTTAACTGTCGCCGCGCTTGAGCCAATGGCGAAAGCGTGTGACTGGGAAACCACGTTGTCGCCACGTTTCACGGGCTACCCTTCAACTTAAACCGCTCTAGGGCTTTTGGGGCTCGGCGGTGCGACGGGGAAGCTCGCCCGGCCGAAATCCGGTTCTGCCGGCTGGTCGCTTCGTGTTCCATCGACGCCAAATACTTGCCCTGCACCGCGCGCCCGTTGCAGCGGGCGCGATGGAGCAGCGCGGTCCTCGCCGCCCCGATGTTGGCGGCGGTGCCCGTCCATGTTTTCATGGCGGCGTTCTGCAGGGCGCGGCCAAAGGAAAAACTCAGCGTCCACGGAACGCCCTTCACCCGGCAGATGGCGTTAAGACGCGTCGTTGCGGCCACGTCGTGTTGTCCACCGGAAAGGAACAAGATGCCCGGGACCGCTGCGGGCACGACCTGGCGCAAGCAACGGATCGTGGCTTCAGCCACCTCGGCGGGGTCGGCCTGGCGCCGACACTTCTTGCCGGGCAGAACCATGCCCGTTTTGAGCAATATCGAGTGGAGCGCAACGCGATGCGCGAAGAGTGCCCCAAAGACCGCTTGCAAAGTGAGGCCTGTGACTTCTTCGCAGCGGGCGAGGGTCTGGTGGCCGTCCATCAGGACTTCGGGTTCGACGATAGGCACGAGTCCGGCCTCCACGCTCAAAGCCGCAAATTGGGCGAGTGGTCCGGCATTGGCCGCGATGCAAGCAGCTGTCGGCAGTCGTTCGCCGATCGCAATGACGGC
>CAMAPG010000193.1 GCA_945859965.1 Opitutus sp. GAS368
TGTCTGCGCCTGGCCGAACCTGACGGTGTTGCCCAACGGCACGATCGCCGCGGCCATCTTCAACAAGCCGAGCCATGGACAGGAGGAGGGTGTGATCGAGGTCTGGGCCAGCGCCGATGGACGTTTCTGGGAAAAACGCGGTGTGCCGGCGCCCAATGACCCGTTGACGAACCGGATGAACGTCGCGGCAGGTCTGGCCAGGAATGGCGACTTGCTCGTGCTTTGTTCCGGCTGGAGCAATGTGCAGCAACCGGGCCAGAAAAAGCTGGCTCCATTTCGCGATGCCATCCTGTCGCCCTGGGTTTGTCGCTCCAGCGATGGTGGCCGCACTTGGACGCAGGAAAAGAAATTTGCTCCAGGCCACGAGAATGACGGCCGGCCGCCGTTCATCCCGTTCGGCGACATCCTCGTCGGGGCGGATGGCGCCCTCCATGCGTCGTGTTACCAGCGTCGCGCCGATGAGCGGCGCACGTGGCATTTTCGCAGCGACGACGATGGCCGGACCTGGCGCACCACGTCGGTCATCAGCAACCGGCACAACGAGACGTCGCTCTTTCATCTCGGCGGCAAAAAATGGATGGCCGCCGCCCGTTTCAATCCGGAGCAAACCGTGGATCTCTTTCGCTCCAACGACGACGGTGAAACTTGGGAAGGTCCGCAACGCGTGACCGGCAACAATGAACTGAACGCGCATCTTTCCCGCCTGAAAGACGGCCGCCTCCTGTTGACCTACGGCAGCCGCGACGACGGCCGCTTCGGCGTGCTGGCGAAATTGAGCAATGATGAAGGCCGCACCTGGAGCACTCCGATCCGCCTCGCCAACTCCCTCGCCCGCGACTGCGGTTATCCGAGCAGCATCCAGCGCCCGGACGGAAAAATCGTCACCGCGCACTATACCGCGAGCGCCGCGAATCACACGCGTTATCACATGGCGGTCGTGATCTGGTCTCCGCCGGGTTCGTAAGAAAAGGCGCGAGCCTTCGCTCCGAGATCAAAGCCGGTCGGCCGGCGCCCCACTATCGGGTTGGCCGAACTGCAGCGCGCTCAACCGGCGGTAGAGGCCGTCCGTCTTGGCCGACAATTCATCGTGGGTGCCCAGCTCGACCACTTTGCCGGCATCGAGCACTGCGATCCGGTCGGCGGTGCGGATGGTCGCCAGCCGGTGCGCGACGATGAACGTGGTGCGGCCTTGCATCAGCCGGTCGAGCGCGACCTGTACGAGCCGTTCGCTTTCGCTGTCCAGCGAACTGGTGGCTTCATCGAGGATGAGGATCGCGGGATTCTTGAGGATCGCGCGAGCGATGGCGATGCGCTGGCGCTGTCCACCCGAGAGCTTGATGCCGCGGTCGCCGACCAGCGTTTCATAACCCTCCGGAAACGCCGTGATGAAGTCATCGGCATTCGCCAGGCGGGCGGCTTCGCGAATCGCGGCGGCATCCGCCCCGGGACGGCCATAGACAATGTTTTCCGCAATTGTACCGCCGAAGAGCAGGACGTCCTGCGGCACAATCGCCATCTGGCTCCGCAGCCAGCCGAGCGGATACGTCCGCGCATCCCGGCCGTCGATCAGCAACCGTCCATTCTCCGGATCGTAGAAACGCAGCAGCAAGGCCGTGAGCGTCGACTTGCCCGCGCCGCTCGGCCCCACCAGCGCAATGCGTTCGCCCGGGCGCACCGTCAGCGTGACGTCGTTCAGGACACTCACTTCCGGGCGCGCGGGATAGCGGAAACTCACCGCTTCAAAACTCACCTCGCCCTTCAACCGCCCGGGCAGTGGTCCGGGCTCCACCGCAGGGGCACCGGGCACGAGTTCGATTTCGGTGGGCTCGCGGAGCAGTTCGCGCACGCGCTGGGTCGCGCCGACGGTTTTCTGGATCTGCGTGAACAGCTCCGCGGCCTGGCCCATCGCTCCCGCGACAAACGTGGTGTAGAGCACGAAGCGGGTCAGTTCACCCGGGCTGATCTCGCCGGTCTGCAGCAGCCCCGCCCCGAACCACAGCACGATCACGATGCCGCCGAAGAGCGCCATGATGAAAAAAGCCACAAAGACCGCGCGCCAGCGGGCAGCTCCCAGGGCGGCGGCGAGGACGCGGACATTCGCGCGTTCATAGCGGCCCAGCTCAAAAGCCTCGTTGGCGAACGCCTTCACGCTCGCGATGGCCTGCAGGGTTTCCTCCACGATCGTGTTGGTGGCCGCGAGCTGGTCCTGCGTCTCCCGGGAAAACCGCCGCAGCCTCCGCCCAAAAAACACCGCAGCCGCAATCAGCAGTGGCAGCGTGCCGAGCATCACCGCCGTCAGCCGGCCCGAGGTCAGCGCGATCATGGTGATCCCGCCGAGCAGGAAAACCACCTGGCGGCAGATCTGCGGCAACGCGTCGATCAGCGCGCCCTCTATTTGTGCGACGTCGGTGGAAACCCGGCTCGTGAGCTCACCGACGCGGCGGCTGCCGAAAAACGCCATCGGCAGGGAGATGAGCCGCCGGTAACAATCGCGCCGCAAATCGGCGAGCGCACTCTGGCCAACGCGATTGAAGGCGAGCGCACTGTTAAACGACGCGAGCGCCTGCAACATGACCGAGGCCGCCAGCAGAAGCGCCACCTGGTTCAGCCGGAGCGCACCGAGCCCCGGCACCATCGCCTGGCCCGGGTGCAGGGCGGCGTCGATCAACGATCCCGCAAGCAGCGGAAACGCGAGCCCGAGCGACGCGCTGACAAACAGCGTGGCGAGTCCCGCGTAAAACCGCGCACGATATGGCCGAATATAACGGGCGAGCGCCAGGGTCTGGCGGAGGTTTTCGCGATTGAGCGGAGCCTTGGGCAGGCGGTCGAGGGCGAGGTCTTCGGCGGAAGGAGAGCGGCGGGCCATTCGGGCGGAACGTCGAACCGATCCGGAAAAAACACAAGGCAGGGGCACACCTCCTTTTGTCATTGCGGGGAGCCGGAGGCGACGACGTGTCCTACAGAGCCAAAAAAGCCCACCAGCTTGCGAGCCATGGATCAAAGGATCGGTCTATGGGTTCCTTGTGCTCTTTCGTGGCCAAAACTGTCTTGGATCGAACGGCTCGAATGCAGAGTTCGGAATTTTTGGCCACGAAAGAGCACAAAGAACCCATAGAAAGGCATCGGGCGACGGAGGACAGGCCGCGACCGTTCAGCGGTACAGCCAGTATTTCCTGCTGTTCTCCTGGAAAGCCCTCGCATGTTCCCTCCAAGTCCGCAGCCACGCCTCGAGATTGATGGCACTGCCTTTCACGATGAGATCGTTGAGAAACGCCGCCGAACCCACGTGCACGTTGAACGTGCGCCGCTCCCGCGCGGTGGCCGCCGCAAACGGGTTACGCGGCTCCAACCGGCAGGCAAGTTTCATCAGGTGAAAATTCAGCTCGGTCGGACACCACGCGTCGTAGTCGGTGATTTCGATATAAATTCCAGTCACCGCCTCGTCTTTCCGGTCGCCCGGTACGTTGACGGAGACAAACCGCAGGCCCGGCAGCTTCAGCGCCCGGAATTCCTTTTCCAGCACCGCCCGCGGCACTTGGTTCACCGCGGGATGCGCAATGCCGCGAAACGGATACCGCTTGCCAATGCCCGTCCGGAAGCCGCCGAGGAGGCAGCCAAGTCCCGTCATTGGGTAACCTTCGACCGCATCTAAATCCTGGATCAAACCGGACGTCTTCACCCAGGTGAGTCCCGTTTCCGGCCAGCGCATCGACCGCGTCCAGCCGCGCATCGGAATGACCGTCAGCTTGCCCTTCGCCCGCGCCGCGTCGGAGATGGCGAGTCCGCCCGGCGGCACCGCGTGGCGCACCATCAGCGCCAGTTCACCGATGGTCAGGCCGTGAACGTACGGTACACGGAACCGGCCCACGTCGCTGATCAAGGCGGCGTCCAGCAGCGGTCCGTCAACCTTGAGTCCGCCCAGCGGATTCGGACGGTCCAAAACCATGACTTCCTTCCCATTCTCAAAACAGGCCTCCATCACCGTCTTCATCGCGCCGGTGAACGTATAACTGCGCGTGCCGATGTCCTGCAGGTCGATCACCAGCACATCGATGCCCTTGAGCTGCGACCACGTGGGCTTCACCACCCGCCCTTTGTAAAGGGAAATCACCTTCAAGCCCGTGCGGGCATCGATGCTGTCCTGAAACGGTTTCTCACTCGCCAACTCGCCCTCGAGGCCGTGCTCGACGGCGAACAGTGTGACGAGCTGCACGCCCGGAGCGCGCCGCAGCACATCGATCGTGCGCACCCCGCGGCGATTCACTCCGGCCGGGTGCGTGAGCAAGCCCACGCGTTTTCCCACCAGCGGCGCGAACTTCCGCGCCTCGAGCACATCGATCCCCAGCATGACCGGTTCACTCGGCGCCGGGCCGGCCAGCAGCGATGGGTTCAGCTTGATCGCATTCGCCGCGAGAGTCTTCGCCGAAAGTCCCGCCCCCAGTACCAGCAGGGATACGTAAGCAAAAAAAAGCCGAAGGGAAAATCCACCAGGCGCCGCAGCCGTCATGGGCTGGACCACAGCGGTCAGCCCCGATTGAGTCGAGTCTGCGTCATTCTTCCTCATTTCACCCGCTCCGCCGGCAGACCAAAAGGACTTCATCGACCACGGTCAGATCCATCAAGCCGTCGGCAAACTTCAGGCTCTTCTGGAGCAGCAAGCCCAGCGGAAAGAACAGCCAGTTATAGCAGCGGATGGCGATGTCGCGGTGCCGGGTGAGTCCGTCGACGGCAAAGCGCAAAAGCCGCGGGTTGTTGGATTGCATCCCGAACACCGCGCTTTTTTCCACGACCAGGCCGTGCTCCGCGAGCAACGCCGGCAGCGCGTCCGGCTCATAACGGCGCGCATGGCCGACATAATCGTCGAAGCTGGTCCAGCGCCCGGGATGCAGCGGCACGGAAAAAACCAGCCGGCCGCCCGGCTTCAGCACGCGGGTCAGTTCGGCAAACACGCGCCGGTCTTCCTCGACGTGTTCGATGACGTCGAAGGCCGCCACCAGATCGAACTGGGCGTCGGCAAACGGCAGCGCGGTGATTTCACCCGCCCGGGCCAGCCCGCCGCGCTCGTTCAGCCGCGCCACGACCGGCGGGCTGAGATCGAGAAAATGCGTGCCGGCAATGGGCAGGCGCGGTCGCAGGCCCGGACCGATTTCCAGCCGCTGCGGAGCCGCCGGCCACAGAGTCGCAACCAGGGGCCAGGTGTTGAAACGCTCCGGCCGGGTCAGGTAGGTCTTCGCCCAGAACGCGTCGTAGAACGCGCTGTTTTTGGCCACGAGCGCGCTGGCTTTCGGAAGCGGGGCGCCCGCTTTTTCGGAATCGACGTTCAACACCCTTCACTCACGTCACCGCCTTTCAAAATGTCGAATGTGGAAAGCAGGAAAAAATCGGGAATGCCTCCTTTCGTCATCGCAGGAGCCGAAGGCGACGACGTGTCCTCCAAAGCCCATCGGGCGACGGAGGATTGCTTCGGAAAATAGATTGGCCGAACCTCGGATAACCCCTCACACATTTTCGCGTCCGGATTTAAACCCCACGCCCCTACCCCCTATGAGTTCTGCCCAACGATTGATGTTTTCCTCCGCGCCCGCGCGCGTCGACCTGGAGTCGTTCGAGCTTCCCGCGCCGGCCGCCAATCAGATCGCAGTGCGCAACACGCGCACGCACGTGAGCGGGGGGAGCGAGAGCAACTTCCTCCGCTTCGGCCCTCTCTCCTACGGCCTGAAAGACAACAACCCCAGGACCAACATTGGCTATATGGGCGTCGGCACGGTCACCGCCGTCGGCCGCGATGTTCAGGGCTTCGCGGTGGGCGATCGCGTCACGACGTGCTCCAATCACGCGAGCCACGCGTTAATCGACATCACCCCTACCACGATGATCGAGCACGTGCCCGACGGAGTGAATGACGACGATGCGGGCTTCGTGTTTCTCGCCGGCGTCGCACTGCACGCGGTGCGCCGCGCCCAATTGCAAATCGGCCAGTC
>CAMAPG010000194.1 GCA_945859965.1 Opitutus sp. GAS368
TTCCTTCCCGCCGCGCAGAATGCAGGCGTTGCCGCTTTTCAGGCAGAGAATGGCGCAGTCGATGGTGACGTTGGGCCTGGCTTCGTAGATGATGCCGATGACACCAATGGGCACGCGCAGCTTGCGGATGAGCAAACCGTTGGGGCGCCTGGTTTCCTCCAGCACATCGCCGACGGGGTCGGGCAGGGTGGCGACCTGCCGCACCGATTCAGCGAGGTGCTGCAAGCGCGGGGCGTTCAGGGTGAGGCGGTCGCGGGCCGCGGGAGTCAGCGCGGCGGCCTCCGGCGAAGCTAGGTCCTGCTGGTTGGCGGCCAGCAAGGCGGGATGGGAGGCGTCGATCAAATCCGCCAGATGGTGAAGCGCCGCGTTCTTCGCCACGGTGGTCGCCGTTGCAAGCACGAGCGACGCCGCGCGGGCGCGCTGCGCAATCGAGGTGACGAGTTGAGTGAGATCGGCGGACATGGAAGCAGTGAGAGTGCCGGTGGCAGTGGCGGAAGACACGGAAATTTTTCCACCGGCGAACCGAATAAATCCGGAATCGGGCTCGGCGCAAGTGCGCGACCGCAGACGGATTTAACCACAAAGGTGCAAAGGCACAGAGGGAAACCGATCTGGTTGATCGATTGGGTGGGATATTAAATATGGGAGCGGGTTGATCCCGCGACAAGTCGGGGCCTAAAGCCCCTCCCGCACCAAAATTGTCCCCACGCGGGGATCGACCTTCGTTCCTTTGCGCCTTTGTGGTTAAAAATCAGGGCGGCCCGTGATCAGGCCTTGCCTAGCAGCGCCTTTGCCCGGATCGCGGTGGCGGCCCAATGAGAATCGGGAATGATCGGACCCATGTGGCGCACCGTTTCAGCGCCGAGCAACGACGCGACCGCGCCGCATTCGGAGAGAGGATGGCCGACCAAATAGCTGGAAAGAAATCCGGCGGCCCAGGCATCGCCGGCGCCGTTGCTGTCGATTGCATCTGGGATGCGGTGCGGGGGAATGAGCGTCAGTTCATCGCCCCGGGCGATCCAGGCGCCGTCTTTGCCGAGCTTCACGGCCGCAGTGCAGCCATACGAGGCGAGGCGGCGGGCGAGCGTGGCATAATCGGCGTCGGGGGCGTCGGGGAAGAAGGCGCGGATTTCGTCTTCATTGGCAAACACGAGGTCGAGACCGGCCTTGATCTGCTCGAAGAGCCACTCGCGGGCGCCGCGCACGACTTCGAACGAGGCGAGATCGAGGCTGATCGTGCAGCCGGCGGCGCGCGCCGCGCGAAAAACGGCGTCGGCGAGCGCGCGGTTGAACACGACATAGCCTTCGATGTGCGCGTGCCGGCAGCCGGCGAAATCCTCGGTGTGGATTTCATCGGGCGACAGCGTCATGACGGCGCCGAGGCAGGTCCGCATCGTGCGCTGCGCATCCGGGGTCGTGAGAATGAGGCAGCGCGCATTGGGCAGGTCACTGTGCTTGAAACGATCAAGACTGACCCCCGCATTGCCGAAACGGGTCCGGTAGAGCCGGGCGATCTCATCGCCGCCGAGTTTGCCGATGAAGGCGGTGCGCAGTCCCAGCCGGTTGGCGTTGAAAATCGTGTTGGCGGCCGAGCCGCCGGGAGTGAGGGCGGGCGGTTCCGGGAGCTGCGCAACGAGCTGGGCGATTTCCTCGGCTTCGACCATGATCATCCCTCCTTTTTCGCCCCGGGTCAGGGAAAGAAAGCTTTCAGGCACGGCCGCGACGATGTCCATGATGGGGGCGCCGACGCCGATGAGATCGAAGTGATGAGTGTGAGGCATTGTTCTTGGGTAAAAGTTATGGGTTAATGGGAAAGGTGCGCGGCTGCCGGTAGAGAAAAATAGGAATGATTCAGGACAGATTTCTGCCCGATTAACCATTAACAATTAACTCTTAACCAATCCCCTAATTCACCGTCAAATTGGTCGCCAGCAGCGGTTCCTCGTCCACCTCGACGACGAGCGAATAGTCGCCCGGCGTGGGAAAGGTCAGATTGCGGATTTCGTTGATCAGGTTGATCCGGTGCAACGGACTCTGCGACTCGAACGGGCGTTCGATCAAGGGCTGCATCGTGGTGGGATCGAGACCCATGGAAATCTTCATCTTGTGCTGCCCGGAACTGCAATCGGTCAGGGTGAGAAACCAAACCATGAACGGGTGGGTGACGGGAAAACGTTGGGCCTTGATGTTGGAGAACACGCCCAAAATGGTGTGTTTGCCCGAACCGGGATCCAAATGGACGCCGTCGCAGGTGAGCCAGCAAAGCAACTGAGGCTTGGAATGCACGGGAGGAGTGGGGCGGCGCGTGCGACGGGGGGCAAATCATTTTGCTTGGACCGGGCCTGGGGTCAGGCCAACGAGAAGCGTGATTTTTGCGCAGCTCGTTTCCCAAGCCTCTCCCTGGCTCGCCGGCTATCCGGACTGGCTGGTGCTCACGGGGCTGGTGGTGGGCCTGGCGCTGGCGATCTGGATCCTGGCCAAGCTTTTGAAATGGGCGTTGTGGCTCCTGTTGATCGCCGTGCTGGCGGCGGGAGTGGTGGGGGTGGTGCTTTGGCTGCTGGGGTAGGGCGTTCCGAGCGAAGCGAGAAGCCTGACATCCTCCCACCTTCGCCAAGACTACGGCGGGCAGGCCGGATGAGTCGTTCGCGTGCACGGCTCGTCGGGGACGACTCGCCCTACCTGCTTCGCTGTGCTCAGCAAGAATCCAATATTGCCGGAGTTTTCTTGCGCGTGGCGAGGGCGCAGGTTTAACCCTCTCCGATGAAATACATCTTCGTGACCGGCGGAGTGGTTTCCTCGTTGGGCAAAGGGCTCACCGCGGCTGCTTTGGGCGCATTATTGGAAATGCGGGGACTCACCGTCCGCATCCAGAAATTCGATCCCTACCTCAACGTCGATCCCGGTACGATGAGCCCGTTCCAGCACGGCGAAGTGTACGTGCTCGAAGATGGCGCGGAAACCGACCTCGACCTGGGTCATTATGAACGCTTCACGAGCGGCAAGCTCTCGCGCCTCAACAGTCTTTCCTCGGGCCAGGTTTACGAAAGCGTCATTCAAAAGGAGCGGCGCGGCGACTATCTCGGCAAAACCGTGCAGGTGATCCCGCATGTCACGAATGAGATCAAGGACCGCATTTATGCCGGCGGAAAGGACGCCGATATTCTGATCACCGAGATCGGCGGCACCACCGGCGACATCGAAGGCCTGCCGTTTCTCGAGGCGATGCGTCAGTTCGCGCTCGAAGTCGGGCCGAAGGATGTGCTGTTCATCCACGTGACGCTGGTGCCTTTTCTCGCCGCGGCCGGCGAGCTCAAGACGAAGCCCACACAACAGTCGGTCGCAAAATTGCGCGAAATCGGCATCCAGCCCCACGTCCTTGTCTGCCGCTGCGATCATCCGCTCGATCACGACCTGCGGGACAAGATTTCGATGTTCTGCAATGTGCCGGTGAAGGCGGTCATCGAATGCCGCGATGTCGCGCACTCGATCTATGAGCTCCCGCTCGCGCTCCAGCGCGAGGGCATGGACGAGCTGGTGCTGAATCTTTTCGGACTGAAAAATCCGCTCCCCGCCAAAAACATCTGGGAGGAAATCGTCCGCCGCATCCTCACCCCGAAACACCAGGTCACCATTGGCGTGGTGGGCAAATACATCGAACTGCAGGACGCCTACAAATCGGTGTACGAGTCGATCACGCACGCGGGCATCGCCAACAACTGCAAGATCAACATCCGCCGGATCGATGCCGAGGACCTGGAGAAAAAGGGCGGGCTCTCGCTGCTCAAGGGGCTCGACGGCATCCTCGTTCCCGGCGGTTTCGGCGATCGCGGGACGGAGGGAAAAATCGCGGCGGCTCGGTTTGCGCGGGAAAACAAGGTACCCTATTACGGTCTTTGCCTCGGATTGCAGATCGCGGTCATCGAGTATGCGCGCAACGTCCTGAAACTACCGGGCGCGAACAGCACCGAATTCGACCCGAACGCGCAGCATCCCGTCATCAACATGATGGAGGAGCAGAAGAAAATCATCGATAAGGGCGCGACCATGCGGCTCGGCAGCTACGAGTGTGCGCTCACGCCCGGCACCCATGCGGCCAAAGCCTATGGGGCGGAAAGCATCCGCGAGCGCCATCGCCACCGCTTCGAGGTGAACAACGCCTACGTCGGCCAGCTGCAGCGCGGCGGCATGGTCGTGAGCGGGATCAATCCTCGCCGGAACCTGGTCGAGATCATCGAGCTCAAGGGCCATCCTTGGTTCCTGGCGGTGCAGTTCCATCCGGAATTCCAATCGAAGCCGAACCGGGCCCACCCGTTGTTCGCGGCGTTCATCGCGGCGACGATCAAACAGAAAAAGGGCGGCGCTCGGGTCAAACCCGCGAAAAAGAAGCGGTAAAAACGCTCAACGTTTAACGCTCAAGTTGGGCGGCTTTATTGAGCGTTAAGCGTTAAATGTTGAGCGTTGAACGTTCATTCCCCCGAGGCCTTTAAAGTCGGTCTTCCCCTGCGAGCGTTTCCGTGTATTCCGTGAGGATATCCTTCCGATGATCTTCGATCCCAAGAAACTGCTCCTCATCGCCGGCCCGTGTTCGCTGGAAAACGAAAAAGTCTGCCGGGCCGTGGCCGAGGCGTTGGTCAAAATCGGACGCGCCCAACCCGAGCTGACGATCATTTTCAAGGGCTCCTTCGACAAAGCCAACCGCACTTCGCTCGCGGGCCTGCGTGGCACCGGCCTCGATGAAGGGCTCGCCTTGCTCGCGCTGATCAAGCGCGAGTACGGATTTCCGGTTCTCACCGATGTGCATGAATCGGCCCAGATCCCGGCGGTCGCCGCGGTCTGCGATGTCCTGCAAATCCCCGCCTTTCTCAGCCGCCAGACCGACCTGCTGTTGGCGGCGGCGGCTTCGGGCCGGGTGGTGAATGTGAAAAAAGGCCAGTTTTTGTCGCCCCAGGAAATGGTCCATGTCACCGGCAAGCTGCGGGAAGGAAAGGCGAAGGAGATCTGGCAGACGGAACGCGGCACGACCTTCGGGTACAATAATCTCGTGGTCGACATGCGGACGTTCCCGATCATGAAGCAAAACGGGTTCCCCACGATTTTCGACGCGACCCACAGCGTGCAGCTGCCGGGCGCGGCCGGAGGAAAAAGCGGCGGTCAGCGCGAGTTTGTCCCGCCCCTGGCCAAGGCGGCGCTGGCGGCCGGGGCCGATGGCTTGTTCATCGAAACCCATCCCGATCCGGCAAATGCGATCAGCGACGGCCCGAATATGATTCCCCTTCCGGAGCTGCCGGCCCTGCTCGCCCAATGCGTTACGGTGTGGAAGGCCGTGCGGAGTTCGTCCTGAGCGGTTGACCAAGCGGGCGACGCTCGCACACTGCCTTCAATCATTCCTCTGATGGACACATTTCTCATCGACGTACCCATCCCTTCCATGGGTGCGACCGTGCACGAACTCACCGTGGTAAATCTCAAAGTCGCTCCAGGCGCGGCGGTTGTGAAAGGACAGAAGCTAGCCGAACTGGAGAGCGACAAATCGATCTTCGAGTTCGAATCGCCCTGTGCCGGCACGGTCCGGGCGATTTTTGCCAATCCGGGCGATGTGAAGGAGTCGGGAAAGACTTTCCTGCAAATCGAGACGAACGAGATCAGCCTGCGTCACTTGGAATCGAAAGGCGGCCAGCCCGAGGCCAAAGCTCCGGCGGGCGTCGCGGCGAAACCGGCCGCGGTCATCTGGACTCCCCGCGCGACCAAACTCGCGCAGGAAGCCGGGCTCGATCCGGCCAAAATCACCGATATCGCGGCGACCGGCCCGGGTGGCCGGGTGTCGGGCGATGACGTCACGCTCTATCTTGCGAACCGCAAAAACTGAAATGGTAGCGGCGGTCGTCCCTGACCGCCAATTTAACGGATGGCGG
>CAMAPG010000195.1 GCA_945859965.1 Opitutus sp. GAS368
GGGACAAACAGGAGGGCATGAATCGACAGCGGCGCGTCGGCGCTGAAATGCAGGCGGAGCCGGGGTTCGTCGGTGGCGTGGGAGAGGAACTTGTAGAATCCGACGTATTCCTCCTCCTTGATTTCGTTTTTGCCCCGAAGCCAGAGCGCCTGGACCGTGTTGATGCGCTTGCCGTTGAGATTGATCGGGAAGGTGACGAACGCGCTATAGCGCTCGAGGATCTCCTTCACGCGCCATTCCTGGCTGAACTCGGCGCAATCGTCCTTCAATTCCACGACGATCTTCGTGCCGCGGCGTTCGCCCGCGCTTTCCTCGATTTCGTAGGTGCCGGAACCATCGCTGGTCCAGACCAGCCCCGGTTCCTCCGCGTGCCACGAGTGGGTGTAGACCCGGACGTTCTTGGCGACCATGAAGACGGAATAAAAACCGACCCCGAACTGGCCGATGAGATTGGCGCCTTTCTGGCCGCCTTCACCCAGCGCCTTGAGAAAGGCCTTCGAGCCCGAGTGGGCGATGGTCCCGAGGTTCTCGACGAGTTCGGTCCGGGTCATGCCGATGCCGTAATCCTGGATCGTGATGGTCTTGGCCTTGTCGTCGGTCGTGACGTTGATCTCCAGCACGAGGTCCTCGTCGAAAACGGCCTTTTCCGTCAACTGGGTGTGCCGTAATTTTTCCAACGCGTCGGACGCGTTGGAGGTGAGCTCGCGCACGAAGATTTTTTTCTCGGTGTAGAGCGAGTGGATGACGATATCGAGCAGCTGTTTGATTTCAGCCTGGAACTCGAATTTTTGCGGAGTGGCGGTGGACATGGCGGTTTAAGGTGAATGTGGACGAATAAAAAAGCGAGAGGCCGGAGAAAACGATGAATCCCGCTATTGTAGCGTCCCAGGGAGAAAATCAACAGCGGGCTGAAGATTGCCCCGCCTTCATCCGGATTTTAAACCACAAAGGTACAAAGACACAAAGAAAGCCATGCTGCAGTCAGCGGATCGACCTTTGTTCCTTTGGGTCTTTGTGATTAATAATCAGGGCAGGAAATCCATCCGCCACCCGGATTATTCGCCGCCGACGGCGCGCGAGATCCCGCCGAACGACACCGTGTCGGGTTTCAGCGCGGTCCCGTTGACGATTTCGAACACGACTTCGAAATCATCGGTCCGCCAGATGTAATCGCGCCTTGATCCATCCCAGGAAGAATAAGCCGCTTCGCCGCTCACCCGGATTTTTTGCCAGCCTGGCACCTGCTCCACTTTGCGCACCTTGCAAGTGACGCTGGCCACGCGATCGAACGCCTTGAGCAGATAAAATTTCAACTCGTCTGGTGCCTCCGTGGGGGCTTGCTGTAGGAGCTGATCGAGGACGGTTGCCGTCCCTTTTGACGCGACCGGGGCCGGGGGCAGAATCACCTGGTCGGCAGGCGGAGCGGGGCGGGAGGTGTCCGGGCGGTAAATGCGGCGCTGGTCGTCGCGCCGATCGCTTTCAGTGAGCAATTTTTCGCGCAAAGGGGCTGGCAGATCCTTGAGGGCCACGGTGCGAATGCGTTTTGCGTCCGCGAGAGTGGCGGTGCCTGTCGCCCTGGAGTAGCCGAGAATCTTGCCCTGGGTGAAAACGGTGCCGTCCGCCAGGCGGATCTCCGGCTGCATGCTGCCAATGACCGCGTCTTTCGCCGAAACCATCGCCACCGCAGCCCAAAGCAGAACGAGAACACGGAAACAACGGGTGGGGTTCATGGTGGATATCGACAGGAAAGATCCGGATTGGTTGCGGTGCGCAACGGTGGGATGCGGCCCGGATTTTCCGTCATCCGCCGAGATACGTGGCCTTCAGCTGGGGATGGGAGCGGAGCTCCTGACTGGGTCCTTCGAGGGCGATCCGGCCGGTTTCCAGCACGTAGGCGTAAGAGCTGATTTCCAAGGCGAGGTTCGCATTCTGTTCGACCAGCAGGATGGTGATCCCCTGCGTGCGATTGATCTCCACGATCTTCTCGAAAATCGTGGTGATCAGGCGGGGGGCGATGCCGAGCGAAGGTTCGTCGAGCAGCAGAAATTTCGGGCGTCCCATGAGCGCCCGGCCGATGGCGAGCATTTGCTGTTCGCCGCCGGAAAGGGTGCCGGCGGTCTGGCGCAGGCGCTCCTTCAGGCGGGGAAAGATGCTGAAAACGTAGTCGCGGTCCTTGGCCCGGAGCGCGGCGTTGGTTTGCAGGTATGCGCCCATCGTCAGGTTTTCGTCCACCGTGAGATTGGAAAAAATCATCCGGCCCTCGGGCACGTGGCAAAGTCCGCGGGCCACGATCTCGTGGGCCGGCAGGTTGGAAATGGTTTCGCCGCGAAAAATCACGCGCCCGCTTTGCGCGCGCAGCAAACCGGACAGCGTGCGCAAGGTCGTGCTTTTACCGGCCCCGTTGCCACCCACCAAGGTGACGATCGCGCCGGAACGCACCTCGAACGAGAGGCCGTTGATCGCCTTGATCGCGCCATAGGAAACGGTGAGGTCGGAGACCTGCAGCACGGATTCGGAGGACGGATTCAGAGGACTCACGGGAGGCGGATGGGGAAAGCGCTCAATGATGGGCGAGGCTCTTGTGGTGGTCTTCGCCGAGATAGGCTTCAATGACCTTCGGGTCGCACTGGATCTGCGCCGGATTGCCCTCGGCGATCTTGACCCCGTAGTCCAGCACCACGACACGCTGGCAGACGCCCATGACGACCTTCATCGAATGCTCGACCAGAAGGATCGAGAGATTGAATTGCTTTTGGACGTGTTGAATCAGGCGGATGAGTTCGACCTTTTCGCTCGGGTTCATCCCCGCCGCCGGCTCGTCGAGGAGCAGGAGTTTGGGCTGGGTGGCGAGGCCGCGCACGATTTCGACCCGGCGTTGTTCGCCATAAGGGAGTGAGCCAGCGGGCACGTCCGCGAAACGGCGGAGGTTGAAAAGTTCGAGCAATTCCTCCGTGCGCCGGGCGCAGGCCGCTTCATCGTCGCGGAAAACCCGCCGCCGGATGAGCGACTGCCAGGGCCGGCTGCTGCGATGGAGGTTGCAGGCTACGCGGACGTTGTCGAAGACACTGAGACTGCCGAAAAGCCGGATGTTCTGGAACGTGCGCGCAATGCCGAGGCCGACGATCTCGTTGGGCCGCAGGCCCGACAACGACTGGCCGCAAAATGAGACCTGTCCATCGGACGGCGCATACACGCCGGTGATCAAATTGAACACGGTGGTTTTGCCGGCTCCGTTGGGCCCGATGAGCCCCACGAGTTCGTTCTCGCCGACTGCGAGATCCACGGCATTGACAGCCGTGAGCCCGCCAAAGCGGATGGTCACCTGGTTGAGCTGGAGCAAAGGGGCGGTCATGAGGAGCGGCCTTTTCTGGTGAACGGCAGCCGGAAGTTAAACAGCCCTTGCGGACGCGCCAGCATGAGCACGATCAACAGCAGAGAGTAAAAGATCATGCGGTTTTCCGCAATCCGCCGCAGCCATTCCGGCAGGCTTTCCAGATGCGAAACGGTCCGCAGCAGCTCGGGCAATACGGTGAGGAGGACTGCGGCGAGGCAAACGCCCGTCATCCGGCCCATGCCCCCGAGGATCACCATCACGACGATGTCGATCGAGCGCATGAAACCGAAGCCTTCGGGGTGGATGAACTGCTTGAAGTGCGCATACAGCCCGCCGGCGAGCCCGGCGAAAAAGGCGCCCACGGCGAACGCGGTGATTTTGTAGCGCGTGGTGTTGAGGCCGACCGCCTCGGCGGCGATTTCATCGTCGTGCGTGGCGATGAATCCGCGTCCATACGTCGAATGGATTAGGTTGTAGACGACCACGATCGTGAGGGCGGCGCACGCAAAGGTGGCAAAGAAACCGGTGTATTGCACCATGCCGCCCAGCCCGCGTTGCGCACCGAGCGCATCGGCGTTTTGAATGCCGCCTTTGATGATTTCATTGAATCCCAAGGTCACGATGGCGAGGTAATCGCCGCGCAAGCGCAGGGAGGGAATGCCGACGGCGAGTCCCGCCACTGCGGCGCCCAGGCTCCCCAGCAAAAGCGCGAGGGCAAACAGCACGGGGCCCGGAATCCCGCTGGAGGCGCCAAAATGTAATGTCACCCAGGACGCGGTGTAGGCACCCACGGCCATGAATCCGGCATGGCCCAGCGAGAACTGGCCCGTGTAGCCGTTGATCAGGTTCAGGCTGACGGCGAGGATCACATTGATCCCGATACCGATGAGGATGTCGTAATAGTACGGGTTGAGCGTCCCCATGAGCGGATTCAGGGCGCCGAGTGCGAGGAGGACGCCGAAAAAAATCAGGTTCGAGCGCGGCATCGCTAGACTTTCTCCCGTTCGGTCCGGCCGAGCAGCCCCGAGGGACGGAACAGCAGAATGAGGATGAGCACGGCGAACACGATTGGATCGCGATAGGTGGGGGAAAGATAACCGACCACCAAGGCTTCGGTCAGGCCGATGAGCATGCCCCCGAGCACTGCGCCCGACAGATTACCGACGCCCCCGAGTACGGCGGCGACAAACGCTTTCATCCCCGCGTTGATGCCCATCAACGGATCGATCGAGGGCTGTTGAATGGAAATGAGAATACCGGCGGCGCCGGCCAGGGCCGAGCCCAGGCCGAAGGTGAAGGCGATGACACGATCGAGATTGATGCCGCACAATTGGGCGGCGGTGGGATTGAGCGACAGCGCCCGCATCGCTAGCCCGATGCGGGTGTGGCGCACGATCTGGCGCAGGATCAGCAGGAGCGCCAGGGTGACGCCGACCACGAGCACTTGGGAGAGCGTGATCGTGAGGGCGGAGAGCGACCCCCAGGACACTGGAAATTCCAGCGCGCGATCGGTGATCAGTTCGGGAAACGACTTGGGGTCGGCGCCGAACACGAGCTGGCCGGCATTTTCCAGCAGGAGGGAAACGCCGATGGCGGTGATCAGGACCGTGATGCGCGGCCGGCTGCGCAACGGACGGTAACACAGCCTTTCAATCACCACGCCGATGAGCCCGCATGTGGCCATGGCGGCGATCAGGACCAAGGCGGCTCCCAGATAGGACGGGCCGCTGCCGGTGATCCTCAGGATCGTGGGCCCGAGATAAAACCCGGCAAATGCCCCCAGCATGAACACATCGCCCTGCGCAAAATTGATGAAGCGCAGCACGCCATAGACCATCGTGTAGCCCAGCGCGATCAACGCGTAGATTCCGCCCTGGGCGAGACCGTTGACCAGTTGCTGGAGAAATTCGGTCACGGGCAGGGCGGCTGGGCTCCGGGCGCTGCGTGATCAGGGAGCGACCGTTTGCTCGAATTTAAAGCCGCCGTCTTTGATGGCCAGGATCACCGCGGGTTTCGCGGCGTTGCGTTTTTCATCGAGCGTGATGCTGCCGGTGGCGCCGGGATGATTCTTCGTGGCTGCGATGGCGTCCCGTAGTGCGGCGCCATCGGTGGTTCCGGCCCGCTTGATCGCGGCGACAAGGATCATGGCGCTGTCATAACCGAGCGCCGCCATGTCGTCGGGCGTCTCCCCGTATTTGGCCCGGAATTTTCGTACAAATTCCTGGACGGCCGGAGCCTGATCATCGGAGCTGAAATGGCAGGAGAGGAACGAGCCGTCGAGCGAGTGACCAGCCACCTTCAAGAGCGAATCGCCCACCCAGCCATCACCGCCGAGCAGCGGAACCTTCAAACCGAGCAAACGCGCCTGTTTGGCGATGAGCGCGACCTCGGTGTAATAACCCGGGACAAAAATCGCATCGGGCCGGGCGGCCTTGAGCGAGGTGAGCTGGGGTTTGAAATCCTTGTCGCCGCTCGAATATCTCTGCTCTTTGACGATTTCGCCGCCATGGGCCTGGAAATGTTTGACGAAGAATTCGGCGAGGCCGACCGAGTAATCCTGTTTCACGTCGGTGAGGAG
>CAMAPG010000196.1 GCA_945859965.1 Opitutus sp. GAS368
GATCTTTCGTGGCTAAAACCGGTTTGGAAATTGCGCGACTTCAGCCCATCAAAGTCGCCTCGATTTCAACGAGGAGCTCGGCGCGGCAGATGTCGGCCTGCAGGTAAATCACCCGGTCGCCCGGCTGCACCAGCGTGCGTTCAATCCTCGCCCGCACTTCGGGGAGATCGGCGGCACGACGCAGATAGACTTTAAAGTAACGCGAAATCTCGCGGTCGGCGGCGAAGGATTCCCCGCAGCCCGCCCGCTGGGAGAGGATTTGGAGGTTATCCAGCGTGCACTCCAGCTGCTCAGCGAGTGAGCCGATTCCCACGGTTGCGTGGCCCTTGATGGCGGCGGTGCCTGAAATAAAAACCAGTGGCCGACCGGCGTCCGTGGTGACCGTGGCGCGGGAAAAACTGGGAGAGCGGACGCCGTGTTCCGGCGGGTAGAGGTAGGCGGCGACTTGCTCCGGGTTTTCGACGTAACGGGGCGTGGCATGTCCAGCGACGAAGATCACGGCGAGATGGCGGCCGGTGCAACCGACGGCCGAAGCGGCGGGCAGGAGTTGTTTGAAGTTTGCCCCGTAGGCTTCTTCGAAGGCGTGGGATCGTCCGGCGCAAAACGCCCGGTAATTTTCGATTCCCTCCAGCCGCGCGTTGATCTCCGGCACGTAATTCCAGATGCGATAGAGCGACTGGCCGGCGCTCGCCCGCAAGAGCCGGCGATAAAGTTCGCGGGCGGCGGTGGCAGGATTGCCGTCGACGGGTTGAACCGCGCAGCCAATCGTAAGTCCGCCCGACTGATACAGGAGAAACCCGTGGGCTTCGCCCGCCGGTTGAGCATCGCGAAACAGGATTTCGGTGAGGTCGCCTTCGAGCCATGGCAATGGCAGGCAGAAGGTCGTCTGGCCGTTGGCCCGCGAAATCTCGGCGGTAGCGGCGGAAAATTCGACGCTGAACACCGGGGCGTTGCAGACTTCGCTGAGGACGGGCATACGGACGGCGCGTGAAGAGCTTTTACCCATTGGAGGCCGGCGCGCCAGCGGGGGAGGAGGAAAGGGAAGAGGAGATTTCATGCAACGGATGCGCATCAAGCCATGCGGGATGGACTTGGGAGGCGAGCGGCCAGAAACGGACAGGCGAAAAGGGCTGTGGTTGCACGCGGCATTTACTTTCCTGCGATTTAAACCAGCAAGCACTTAGGTTGACCCTCCTTCGCCGGGCCTACGGAGGGCTGGGACCTCGTCGGACTGCCTACAAACAGGCTGACAAATCAGGCCAGCTGGTCGAGGCGGGGAAGAATGCAGGTGTAGCGCTCGTCCCGGAGCCGATTCAACAGCTGGGCGATGCCTTCCGTGCCGGTCTGCGGATGTACCCCCTGGCCCTCGTGCATGAGGATGATCACGCCGGGCCGGACCTGCTTCATGACTTTGGTCACGATGTCCTTGGGGTCGGGATTGACCGAATCGAAGCTGCGAATGGTCCAGCCGGCGCAAATCAGGCCGCGCTGGGTGAGGATTCGCTTCAGGAACGGACCTTTGATCCCAACGGGTGGCCGGAACCACACCGGGGTGACGTCCACCTGGCGCAGCGCCGCGAGCGCGGCATCGATCTCGGTCCGGACGCGGGAAGGCGGGGCGCACCAAAACGCCCGGGTGGGATGGGTCTGGGTGTGATGCCCGACCGTGTGGCCGCGGCGGATGATTTCCCGCACGAGGTCGGGGTGGCGCGTGACCCGTTCCCCAATGACAAAAAAAGTCGCCCGGGCCTGATGCGCGTCGAGGAGGTCGAGGAGACGCGGGGTATGCGTGGGGTCGGGGCCGTCGTCGATGGTCAGCCAGACCTCGCGGCGCGGCGTTTCAAAACGGGTCAGCATCGGGACCAATCCCCTGGCCGAGGGCTCGAACATGTGATAACAGAGATACAGGTCCGGCACGATCGCCACGATCACGGCCCAGATCGGCGCAACCGGGAATAGGATGATCGCGACGACTTTACTGAGAAGACTCGCGGCGAGCGCAGGATGCATACGGGACGGAAAAAGAATGATTGGGCGGGGCCGGAGAGGTGCGGACTCAACCCGCGATACCCTGATGATAGCTAGCGAGGATGGGATGGTCTGCCGCCGCCAAGTCCAGCGCCGCGATGGCGGATGGCTTTAGCCAGTCCAGAGCGACATGTTCGTGCGGACGAGGTTCGGGACTTTCGGGCAGAAGGCGGCAGACGAACGGGATCATTTCGATGATTTTATCCCCGTAATGGTGGCGGTGGCGGGGAAGGGGACGAAGGACGACGATTTCACAGCCAAGTTCCTCGTGGGCCTCCCGGACCAGCGCCGCCTCGGGCTGTTCGCCGGCTTCCACTTTGCCTCCGGGAAACTCCCATTTGAGGGCGAGATGCTTGTGCGCCGGCCGCTGCGCGACCAGGAGGAGTCCCTCGCGTTCGATGAGGGCGCAGACCACGGGAATGGCGGCGGGGAGAGTGGGCACGGGCAGCGTGGATTGAGGAATCCTGAAATCAGGAACCAAGCTGCGGAAAATGCACTCTGGAAATCGGGTCGGGTAACTTGGGCTAAGAGCGGTTTGGGAAATGCCGCCTCCCTTGGATTCTGGTAGCGAAACGCGTGAGCGTTTCGGGCTCGGACGATAGCCTCACGGCTTTCGCTACTCGGAGAGACGAATTCCCAAACCGCTCTAGTGGTCGAAGATCCAAGGATCAGGTATTTTCCTGGTTTCCACATTCCATTCCGTCATTTCGTGATGGCGCCCGCTGGCGGTCACGGTTTGCTCGGGGACTTCATGGCGAGCGACCTTCCCTCCAGCATTGTGGCCGGCATCAGCTTCATCGGCCGGTCCGGTGGCGCGGTGAAGGCGCTGAACGGGTTCAAGAAAGGCCATCACACGCTGCCCGATGCGGCCAATGCGACCACGAACGCGTTTCTCGGAAAAATTTGCGCGGGCGAGCTGACGGCCGAGACCGAGGAAAAATTTCAGCGGGTGCGGACCGGGCTCGGCTACAAGCGGAAGGATGTGTCGCTGAGCGTCGCCCCGCCGAACGCGGTGCTGACGGGCAGGGATTTCACCTGGGAACTGGGCTATGCACTCGAGGAATCCAATCCGGCGCGTTATGTGGTCACGTATCTTTTGCGCGACCTGCAGAGCGCGGACTTAGCGCAGACGGATGCGTTCGCGGAAATTTTTGCCGGGATGTTCGGCGAAATCTCGTTTGCCCTGAAAAAAGGGGCGCGGGTGGAAGCGATCATCGATGCGATTGAAGCGCTCGATCCGGACCAAGGGCTGAACGTGACGTATCCCTCCGACTGCCAGGAATGCACGATCGACGTCGAGGGAGTCGAGGCGCACGTGCGCTGCACGGCGGCGACGATCGACCTGGTTTTCCCGCGGGCGGGCTCGCCGCGCGACCTGATGGCCGCTTTCGCCGAGGTGCGCGGCGCGTTTGCGGTCAGCCCGGTGCTGGCGGGGCTGGTAGTGGGCCCGTAGCGGACCGACGGTTACAGGTTAGGGGTTATTGAGTTAATGGGGAGAGTCCGCGCTGCGCGCTGCCTCGTGCGGTGAGACCGGCCCGAAGGGCCCCATTAACTTTTAACCCTTAACCGAGAACCAGGGCGGGTCGGAGACCCGCCCTACTTATTTCCCGATCAGCTCGGCGACGAACGCGCGCTCCTCGGTGAGCTCCTTGTTGGTCGCGGCGATCTTCGACTTGGCGAAATCGTCCATCGCGTAGCCGGTGATGACTTCGTAGCTGCCGGGCGTCGTGGTGCGGACGGGCATGCCGGCCCAGACATTGGCGTCGAAGCCATAGAGGCCGTTGGACTTCACGGCGACGGAGTGGATCGCGCCCGGGGTGACGAGGCTGCGGACATGATCGACCAAGGCGTTGGCCGCGGAAGCCGCAGACGAAGCGCCGCGCGCCGCAATGATGGCGGCGCCGCGCTTGCCGACGGTTTCGCAGAACGGGCCCTGCAGCCAGGCGGTGTCAGTGATGACCGAGGTGGCGGGCTTACCCGAAATGGTGGCGTGCGCAAACGCGGGAAACATCGTTGGGCTGTGGTTGCCGTAGATGAAAATGTTCTGAACGGCGGTGAGATCGACGCCGGCCTTTTTGGCCAGCTGGGTCTGGGCGCGGTTCTGGTCGAGGCGGACCATCGCGGTGAAACGCTCGGCCGGCAGGCGCTTGGCCTGGCTGGCGGCGATCATGCAGTTCGTGTTGGCGGGATTGCCGACCACCGCGATGCGGGCGTCAGCGGCCGCGACCGCGTCGATGATCTGGCCCTGCCCAATGAAAATCTGGCCGTTGTCTTTGAGCAGGTCGGCGCGCTCCATGCCCGGGCCGCGCGGCTTGGCGCCGACGAGCAGGCACCAGTTCGCGTCCTTGAAACCGACCTTGGCGTCGTCGGTCATCACGATGCCCTTGAGCAATGGGAACGCGCAGTCATCGAGCTCCATCGCCACGCCCTCGAGCGCCTTCATGGCCTTCTCGATCGGGGCCTCGATCAGCTGGAGGATCACCGGCTGGTCGGGACCGAACATGGCGCCCGAGGCGATGCGGAACAGGAGAGAATAACCGATCTGGCCGGCTGCACCGGTGACGGCGACGCGAATAGGGGTTTTCATAAAGGGGGATTTTTTAACACAGAGGCCGCGGAGGGCACGGAGAAATTTGCGGAGGAGGAAGGATTAAGCCGGGGGAGAGGATCCCGGCACTGGATTTAATAGCCGGTGAAATCAGCGAAACCGGGGCGCGAGGGCGGAGTGGATCTCGCGCACGAGCGTTTCGGTCGTCGCCCAGTCGATGCAGGCGTCGGTGATGGAGATGCCGTAGCGCAGCTTTTCCCGCGGCTGGGGGAAGGGCTGGTTGCCGGCGTCGAGGTTGCTCTCGATCATGGCGCCCATCAGCGAGGTGTTGCCCGCCGTGATCTGGGCGAGCAGTTCGCGCATGACCTCGGGCTGGCGCTCGGGCTGCTTCGCGGAATTGTCGTGCGAACAATCGACGAGGATCGCCTTCGGCAAACCGGCCTTGGCGAGCAGCTGTTCGGTCTGGGCGATGTGTGTCGGGGAATAATTCGGGCCGGAGTTGCCCCCGCGCAGGACGACGTGGCAGTTGGGGTTGCCACGCGTGACGATGGCCGAGGCGGCGCCGTCGAGATTGATGCCGAGAAAGGTGTGCGGCTGGGCGGCGGCCTTGATCGCGTTGATCGCGGTGGAGATGGAGCCATCGGTGCCGTTCTTGAAACCGAGGGGCATCGACAGGCCGGAGGCCATCTGGCGGTGGGTTTGCGATTCCGCCGTGCGCGCGCCGATCGCCGACCAGCAGATCAGGTCCGCGATGTACTGCGGTGTGATGGGGTCAAGCAGTTCGGTGGCGGTGGCGAGGCCGAGATCGAGGACATCGCGCAGGAAAGTCCGGGCGAGACGCAGGCCCGCGACGATGTCGTGCGAGCCGTCGAGATGCGGATCCATGATCAGGCCTTTCCAGCCGACCGTGGTGCGGGGCTTCTCAAAATAGACGCGCATGACGACCACGACGCGGTCCTGCACCTCGCGGGCGAGTTTCGCCAGGCGCTGGGCGTATACGCGGCCGGCTTCGAGATCGTGGATCGAGCACGGCCCGACAATCAGGAGAAAGCGTTTGTCGTCCGTGAAAATCAGGCGATGCACCTCTTCCCGGGCGCGGGCCACAAACTCGGCTTGCGCCTCGCTTTTGGGCAATTCGGCCAGGAGCGCGGCGGGCGATGGCAGCGCGCGTGTCTCGACTACATTAATGTCCGAAGTTTTTTGCACAGTCGGGCAAACTGCGGGGCCAAACTGCGGCAATCAAGCTTTGACCTTCCGCTTGTTTTCCCGGGGAAAGCGCCCATTTTGGGCAAAATTAAGGCGGG
>CAMAPG010000197.1 GCA_945859965.1 Opitutus sp. GAS368
GGCGTATTACTCGCCTCCGGGTATATTGCGGGTGGAGCGATCGCCGGCATCATCATCGCCTTCTTCGCCGGGGTGCTCGATCACTGGGATACAATCGTGACGCGCTGGTCCACGGCACATAATCCTTTCTTCGAGGGCCCGAATGCCGCCGCGCTGTCGCTGATTCCGTTCCTGGGGCTCTGCGTTTTTCTCTATTACGTCGGTCGGGAAAAACTGCTGGCGAATAGGGCGAAGGCGGCCAAGCGAGAATAGGGCAGGTTTAATGTGGAAAGCTGGAAATCACGAAGCCCATGCATGGATCCGATGGGTCGCTCCTGATTTCCAACTTTCCATATTCACTCTTCGCCATCGTAGTAATCGGCCTCGGTCATCCGGAAAATCTTCCGCTGCGGTTTCAGCATCCATTTTTTCGAATCGGGGTAGTAGGTGCTGTCGGCGGGACAGTTGTCGGCGATGACGTAGAACAGAAAGTCCTCCGTCCCGATATTGGTGATCTGATGGGCGGTGCCGGGTGCCTGGACAAAGGCGTCGCCCGCGGTGACCACATGCGATGCGCTTTCCATCCGCACGGTGGCGGTGCCGCTGAGCACCACGAACAATTCCCATTGGAGGGTGTGTGCATGCAGCGGGCAAACCGCCGCTCCGGGCGGGACGCGGCGCAGCTGCAAATCGAACGGATGCCCGCCACCCCAGGCGCCGACATCGCGCTTGCCGCCGAGCGCGAGGGAGATGTTTTTGAAGGACGACTGGTACTTCCCGGTGGGAGATTTGGACTCCTCCCACGGGAGGGCGGCGATGGCGATTTTCTTCATAATATGACAGTGCTTCCTTTTGTCATGCGAGGAGCGAAGGTGGAAGCAATCCAGCTAGATGGATCGCCACGGTCCGCGTTGCGGACCTCGCGATGACAGGCAATGAGGAAAGCCGGAAATCAGGCGAAGGCGGAAAGCCGATCTCCGGATCCGATGGTTTCGTTCCTGATTTCCAGCTTTCCACATTCACTCAGCTTTCGGCGTAGGCTTCCATGCCGACGCAGGAGCAAACGAGATTCCGGTCGCCGTAGACGTTGTCGACGCGGCCCACGCTCGGCCAGAATTTGCTGGCGCGCGTGGACGCGCTCGGGAAAGCGGCGGTTTCGCGCGAATACGGGCGATCCCACTCGTCGCCACAGACGACCTTGGCGGTGTGCGGGGCGTGCTTGAGGGGATTGTTGGTTTTGTCGGACTCGCCATTGGCCACGGCCTGCATTTCGCCGTGGATCGAAATCATTGCGTCGCAAAAACGGTCGAGCTCGGTCTTCGCCTCGCTCTCGGTCGGTTCGATCATGAACGTGCCGGGGACGGGGAAGGACATGGTCGGAGCGTGATAACCGTAGTCCATCAGCCGCTTGGCGGCGTCCTCGACTTCGACGCCGTGCTTTTTCCAACCGCGCAGGTCGACGATGCACTCGTGCGCGATCAGGCCGGCGTTGCCGCGGTAGAGGACGGGAAAGAATTTCTCCAGGCGTTTGGCCACGTAATTGGCGTTCAGGATCGCGGCCTTCGTGGCGGCGGTGAGCCCGTCCGGTCCCATCATGCGGATATACATCCACGAGATGACGAGGATCGAGGCGGAGCCCCAGGGCGCGGCGCTGACGGCGCCGAGGTGCGCGCGGCTCTTGTCGTGGCCGAAGGGCGAAACGATCACGTGGCCGGGCAGGTAAGGGGCGAGGTGCGCTGCGACGCCGATCGGGCCCATGCCGGGTCCGCCGCCACCGTGCGGGATGCAGAACGTTTTGTGCAGATTGAGATGGCAGACGTCGGCACCGATGGTGCCGGGGGAGGTGAGTCCCACCTGCGCATTCATGTTGGCGCCGTCCATGTAAACCTGGCCGCCGTGAGCGTGGATCAGGCTGCAGATGTCCTTGATGCTGCTTTCGAACACGCCGTGGGTCGACGGGTAGGTGACCATCAGCGCGGCGAGATCCTTGCTGTGCGCCTCGGCCTTCGCCTTGAGGTCACCCAGGTCGATGTTGCCGTTGGCGTCGCAGGCGACCGGCACCACCGTGAAGCCGCACATGGCGGCGCTGGCGGGATTCGTGCCGTGGGCGGACGTGGGAATCAGGCACACGTTGCGGCGGCCTTCGCCGCGCGACTCATGGTACGCGCGGATCACCAACAGGCCGGCGTACTCACCCTGCGAACCGGCGTTGGGCTGGAGCGAAACCGCGGCGAATCCGGTGATTTCGCTGAGCCAGGTCTCGAGATCCTTGAACAATTTCTGGTAGCCGCGGGTCTGCTCGTAAGGCGCGAACGGGTGCAGCTTGCCGAACTCCGGCCAGGAGACGGGAAACATCTCGCTCGTGGCATTCAGCTTCATCGTGCACGAGCCGAGGGAAATCATCGAGTGGCACAGCGAAAGATCCTTGGCCTCGAGCCGCTTGATGTACCGCAGCATCTCGTGCTCGGTGTGGTAACGGTTGAACACCGCGGCGGTGAGGAAAGCCGACTCCCGCGCCTGCGGCGCGGCGAAGGCCGTGGCTTCGCTGACCTGGTCGCGCAGCGTCTTGAGTTGCGGGCCGAACTGATCGGTGTCGCCGAAGAAGCTCAGCAACAGCTGCACGTCTTCGAGCGTGGTTGTCTCGTCCAATGCGACGCCGACCGTGTAGGTATCGATCCGGCGCAGGTTGATTTTCTTCGCCTCGGCGGCGGCGTGGACCCGCTCGGCGGCGATCTGGCCGATGGTGAGCGTGTCGAACACCGGCTCGGTGTTCACCTTGGCGCCCAGGGCGGTGAGACCGCGGGCGAGCAAGCGGGTGAGCGCGTTGACGCGCTTGGCGATCTGTTTCAGGCCCTTGGGGCCGTGATACACGGCGTACATCGAGGCCATCACCGCGAGGAGGACCTGCGCGGTGCAAATGTTCGACGTAGCCTTGTCGCGGCGGATGTGTTGCTCGCGGGTACCGAGGGCGAGGCGCATGGCCGGGTCGCCTTGCGCGTCCTTGGAAACGCCGACGAGACGGCCGGGCATCTGGCGCTTAAAGGCATCCTTGGTGGCGAGAAACCCGGCGTGCGGTCCGCCAAACCCCATCGGCACGCCGAAGCGCTGGGCCGAACCGACGGCGACGTCGGCCCCGAATTCGCCAGGGGGACGCAGCACGGTGAGGGCGAGCAGATCGGACGCCGCGATCGTGAAGGCACCGACGGCGTGGGCGGCGGCGAAGAACGCGGAGAAATCCTGCACCGAGCCGGTGGTGTCGGGATATTGGACGAGGACGCCGAAGCACGAGGCGTCGATCTGGAACGTGCGGTGATCGCCCACGATCACATCGATCCCGAGCGGCGTGGCGCGGGTTTTTACGATGTCGATCGTCTGCGGATGACACGCGGACGAGACGAAGAACACGCGATGCTGGTCGGAATCGCCTTCCTTGAGGCGGTGACACATCATCATGGCCTCGGCGGCGGCGGTGCCCTCGTCGAGCATGGACGCGTTGGCGATCTCGAGGCCGGTGAGCTCGGTCACGAGCGTTTGGAAATTGAGCAACGCCTCGAGGCGGCCCTGGGAAATTTCCGCCTGATAGGGCGTGTAGGCCGTGTACCAGCCCGGATTTTCCAGGATCGTCCGCTGGATCACGCCGGGCGTGAAGGTGTCGTGGTAACCGAGTCCGATAAAATTACGGAAAACCTGGTTCTGGTCGGCGTAGTTGCGCAACTCCGCGAGGGCCGCACTCTCGCCGGCGGCGGCGGGCAGTTGGAGCGATCCGCGGCGGATGTGGGCCGGGACAGCGGCATCGATCAGGGCGTCGATCGAAGCGTAGCCCAGGAGGGCGAGCATCTGGGCGTTGTCGGCGGTGCTCTCACCGTGATGGCGGCGGGCAAACGTGTCGGTGGGGGCGAACAGATCGCGAGTCGAAGACATTAAGCCGGACGGTAGGCGAGGAAAGGGTGTGCGCAACCGTGATTTGGGTGTTGTCGGGCAATTAAAGGATTTGTTTCCAGCCGGAAAGCCGCTCTGTTTCAGCCCTTCGCCTCCACGGGGGACCCGCCCGCCGTTTCATGAAAAAAACCACCCCTTTTCCCGGTCGCGCCGAACGCGCGGCCTTTGTCGACCGACGCCTGGCGGAGCTCTATCCCGAAACGCCCATCCCCCTCGACCACAAGGACGCGTATAGCCTGCTGGTGGCGGTGGTCCTGTCCGCCCAATGCACGGACAAACGGGTTAACGAAGTCACGCCCGCCTTGTGGGCCCTGGCCGACACGCCGGAGAAAATGAGCCGGGTGCCGGTGGCCGAGATCCAGCGCATCATCCGCCCCTGCGGCCTGTCGCCGCAGAAATCGAAGGCGATTTCCGAACTCTCGCGCCTCCTCGTCGAACGCCATGGCGGCGCAGTCCCGCGCACCTTTGCCGAACTCGAGGCCCTGCCCGGCGTGGGCCACAAGACCGCGAGCGTGGTGATGGCGCAGGTCTTTGACGAACCCACGTTCCCGGTCGACACCCACATCGACCGCCTCGCCCAACGCTGGCAGCTCAGCAGCGGCCGCAACGTCGTGCAGACCGAGCGCGACCTGAAGGCGGTCTTCCCCCTCGCCCATTGGAACAAGCTGCACCTCCGCATCATCTTCTACGGCCGCGAACACTGCACCGCCCGCGGCTGCGACGGCACGGTCTGCGAGATCTGCCGGACCCTGTTCCCCGACCGCAAACGGGCGGTCAAAACCCGGAAATAGGGCAGGTGAACCGGTGTGCTAACGGACGATTGTCGATCCAATAACTGAAGATCGGTCCGTCCGATTCTTTCTGTCATTCTGAGCGTAGCAAAGAAGGTAGGGCGAATCGTCCCTGACGAGCCGAGCACACGAACGGCTCATCCGGAGGATTCGCCCTACCTGCGCTCAGAATGACAAGCTCCGGCGACGCAGGCCGGCCTGAAAACAGGATTGATTTGAGCAGACGCGCCCCGTTCACGTTCCGCCTCCCTTTCGGACGCTTAGCTCAGTTGGTTAGAGCACGTGCTTCACACCACGAGGAGCCCGTTTTTCGGAAATTATCCCACCTCGCCTCAGCTGCGTTTTCAGAGTGAAAAATGCCTCGTGAGCATTTTTGGCCGATTCCCAGTTTCCCTCAAAAACGCCCAAAAATTGGCCTCAGGTGTAGAAAAGACGTGTAGAAAAAATCCGCGCTGAGAATGCCGAGAAAGCTTCGATCACTGTTGCGGACCATCTTCGGCTCGTGGATGCCGTCGGCTCGGCGAGGTTTGTGAGAAGGCAATCTGTGCCGTTAGCTTTATAAAATAGCCTCTACTCCGTTGGCGCACGCCATCAGGGCAAAGTGATCGGGGCGGAACGAGTCGTGGGCGATGGGGCGATCTCCTCCTACTTCCAGATCGAAGTGGGGCGGGCCAGCCAGTGGGGCAAAATACCGGGAACGGGTCCCTGAAGGGCCGGAGCGCACTTCAGATGGCGTTTGGCAAGGATCCGCTCAGCCGTTTTTTTCTTGTCTTGGGTTTCGTTTTGAGAAACAGTGTTTCCTATGGACGAACGCATTGTGGGCGAAAACATTCGGGCGATCCGCGTGGCCCACAAGACGAGCCTGACCGAGGTGGCGAAGCGTGCGGGGTTGACGAAAAGCACTCTATCGAAGATTGAGAACGGGCAGTCGTCATCGCCAATTTCCACTTTGCTTGTGATTGCGACGGCGCTGGAAGTCCCTCTCGGCGACTTTTTTCGGGAGGAGGAGCCCGCTGCCAGTCATGTCCTCACGCGCAAGAATCAAGGCAAGCGCATCATCCGCGACGGTTCACATCTCGGCTACTCCTACGAGGCGTTGGCCGCGGGCTTTCCCGGCAAACGCGTTGAGCCTTTCCTTCTCACCCTCTCGCCCGCTGAC